>JBJEVW010000035.1:0-5286 GCA_051884735.1 Kiritimatiellia bacterium
TACGAAAACAAAAAACAAAAACAACTTCGTTTCATACTCGCCGCTAGGGTCATGTTATCCGTCAGGCGAATCGAACCTTGCTACGAAGGTGAGATCACGAAAGAAGGATTCACACGCTTACCGATGGAAGGATCGCGTTTCGCAGATTACCACTGGGATCCGCCCGCGGGGCGGGGACGGCGGTAAGGGCGACGCTCTTCGCGAGGGCGGGATTCGTTGACGCGCAAGGGACGTCCATCGAATTCCATGCCGTTGATGGCCTCAATGGCAGCCTTTGCTTCGTCGTTATTGGGCATTTCAACGAACCCGAATCCCTTGGAACGGTCCGTTGCACGGTCCTTGACGACGCGTGCGGCATCTACGGTGCCATACTGGGAGAACAGCTCGCGGAGCCGGTCTTCCGTGGTTGCGTAGGCGAGGTTGCCAACATAGATATCCATGACTTGATATGATTCCTAATTACGTTTATTCACCTTGATGGAGGTATTGTGCTTCCTTTTGGAAGTCCAACAAGCATACATGATAATTTGGCAGACGGCAAGCAGTAGCCGTTGTTTTCGCGGGGGTGAATTGGCAAAGAAGATGCCCATAAGGGTCGTGATGACCCGGGATTATGATCATTTCCTTTGTCAGGTGACCTTTTCGCGGGGTATTCGCGATATCGGGTTGATATCAGGACGATTATCGGTATAATTGGATTATCGTAACAACGTTGTACCTTGTTTTCCATACGTTCGTTGTTTTCCGGCGAGGTTTTGCCGGATGCATCTGATTAGGCGTTGAACCTCAGGTGGCCATTGCCGGTGGGCCGCCGACCCGGATGTATGTGCAACCCTCTCACTTGCAAAGGTGGAGTATTTTTTTTCAACCGGGCCTTTAGAATGCATCCATGAATGCAGATATGAACGATCAACCGTCCGAGATTTCATCCGAACCGCCCGCCGAGAAGGTGGCCGGGAATGCGGTATCGCCGATGCGTCGCATTGTGGCGCTTGTGGGACGTCCCAATGTCGGCAAATCCGCCGTCTTCAATCGCATTGCCCGCGAACGTGTTGCCATCGTCTTCCATGAGGCCGGTGTGACGCGCGACCGTCTGGAGAGGGAAGTCGTGCGGGACGGCCACAGTTTCACACTCGTCGATACGGGCGGAATTCTTGCTTGCGACGGGGCGCATTTATCCGACCGGATTGATGCCGGCGTGCTTTCGCAGGCTATTGGTGCCATTGGCGATGCGGCCGTCGTGCTTCACATTGTCGATATTCAGGAAGGGCTTTGTCCCTTGGATATTGAAGTATCGCGGATTTTGCGTCGTGCGGGCGCGAATGTCATTGTCGTGGCCAACAAATGCGACAATCCTTCGTTTCGGGACATGACCGCCGATTTTCTGCAGCTCGGCTATCCGGTGCATCCGGTATCTGCATTGCATGGGCTGGGATTCGACGAATTGTTTTCAAAAGTCTATCCCATGTTGCCGCCGGAAGCTCCCATCCCGGAGGGAGCCGGACCCGATGACCGGAAAGACGATTTGACGATTGCCATTGTCGGGCGTCCGAATGGCGGAAAGTCGTCCTTTATCAATCGCTTGCTCCGCACAGAGCGGCTGATTGTTTCCGATGTACCGGGAACGACGCGCGACTCGATAGACGTTCCTTTCACCTATGGCGGGCATCGGTATACGCTCATTGATACGGCGGGGGTCCGGCGCGAAGCACGTGTGGATACGGCCGTCGAGCGCTACAGCCGGTATCGAACGCAGGATGCCATCGAACGGGCGGATTTGCTGGTGTTGATGCTCGATTGCGAGCGTGGCGCGGGACTGTTGGACCGGCAGCTTGCCGGCATGATTTCCAAAAGCGGAAAGGGATGTGTCATTGCCGTCAACAAATGGGATGTCAAGCATGTTCCGGAGAAGGCGTATCTTGAACGTCTGGCGGACGAACTTCCATTCATGAAGTATGCGCCGGTGGTCTTTCTTTCTGCGAAAAGCGGCTATCATGTCGAACAGGTATTGGCGACGGTTGCGCATGTCGCGTCCGAATGCCGCCGCCAGTTGCCGACGGGTCCGTTGAATCGCTGTCTGCAAGAGGCGTACAAAACGGTTGCTCCCGCCAAAGGCGGAAAGGCAATTCGTATGTACTACGCAACGCAGACGGGAACAAATCCAATCCGGATCCGGATTTTCGTTAATGATCTTCGCCGCATACCTGCTTCCTTCGAGGCCTTTCTCGTCAATTCGATTCGCGATACGTTCGGTTTGGCGGGAACGGGCATCTTCTTGCAGTTCCGGCCGCGAAGCCGGTCGGAGGAGCAGAACGAAAAGAAGGCTGCGGACAAGACCAATGCCGGTGCTCGGCGGGCTGCGAAGAAAAAGACCGGAAAGTCGCGCGTCTATCGCCGTCCAATGGCGCGAGGCTGAGTTTCTCGCATTGTAGCGAAATGCGCTGGGTCGGGAGTCCCGACTGCCAATCATCGCGCCACCCGCTTAGTAGCGCGTGTAGGGATGAAGCGTTTTAGGCAGGAATGACAGGATTGCTCCGGAGCGGGAAACCCTCATAGAATTTTCAAGATTGATTTTTTTGGGGGACGAGGTGCATGGACAGAACTGTCCCAGAGGCCATTTCGTCCCATACGTTCTAAAAAAAATGCCGTAAAGGTTAATCCTCCCGACTCCTCACTTCCTCCGCCAAAACCGGAACCTGCCGCATTGTCTTGACGGCTCCGGCGCGCTATTTGCGTGTACTACCCGAAAACCGCAAACCGGAAACGCTTGTCCTCCGCAACCTTGTCCTCATGCTGTGATGGCGGGCTTCATGTTGCGCGGAAAAGAGTTTCTTTCTATTGCGGAAGAAATACTTTTTCTGTATGGTTGAAACAAGAAATTTTATTCACCATATCATTTCAAGTTTATGATTCACACGAACATGCTCCGCCAAAATGCAATTTGGCTTCTAGTGTTTTTAGGTTTTTGCGGATCGGCCTTTTCATCGGCGACAGCACAGAATGAATATGTTGTCCTTTCGGTCGATTCCGCAAATGTGAATTCCATCCTAGTGGCGGAGAATGCTTTCTTCGGAACGGTTTGTCTGGAAAACCTCGAAACAACGGCATTGATCCGGATCCAAGCCCGTCCGGGGTACAGACTTTTGAGCGAGTCCGAATTCACGATGAAGCTTGGCGGATCGCACACCTACAAAGTGCAGGCGACGAGCGGAAAAGAAGAAGCGGCGCAAGGGGATATCATTCTCCCGAAAGTCGATATCCGGTTTGAAGAGTTGACGGAACTGACAGAAGAAACGACGAATGTCTATATCGGGTATGCGAAATGTTCGGACGGCTACGATTCGGAACCTTGCCGCGGCCGCCTCCGTCCCGTATCCATTTCCGCAAGTCCGACAGACAAACCGGCGGGCGCAGATATTCAGCTATCCTTTCCGGATGGGCAATTGCTGGAGCAGACGGAAGACGGATTCAAGGTCGCCGGACAATCCTATCCGGTTGCAGAGATCGCCTCCAAGCATTTCTTCCTCCATGGACATACGCCATCGGAATCCGTCCGGGATTGTACCTTGAAAGCAGTCCATTCGGTCTCCAAAAGCGAGGACGTGTTGCGCTACTCTGTCGTGCATGCGACATTTGAGGTCGAATCGGACGATCACAATCCAAACAGCGGCAGAGATTTGACGGACAACAGAACGGCGAAGGTGACCATTCAGTTGCACGGATTCGATCCATCCGAGAAACGCAATTTCGTTCTGCATGCGGAACCGAAAAAGAAAGAGAACATCGTCAACAAGTGCGGGACCGACATTACGTTCTCCAAAACCGATGATCCGCTTGTCTGGACGACATCAAAAATCTATTGGTATGGAAACAATCCGGACAGGTGTTGCAACACCAATGAATCTCCCTATCTATTTTCCCTAGAGGTCGACAATGCTTTCTGTGCGTCCACAAATGAATATACGGTTGGCTGGCCAAATGAAAATCCAAAAATGAAAGGAGGAGTAAGCCCTTTAGGAGTATTCATTATACACGATGCTGAACTTGTGCCAGGAGAGACAAATCGATTCCGTTGTCGGATTGAGATTCACGACTTTCAAAAAAATGTAGTGTATCAGGATTGTCCGGCTTCGCAACAGTATGCCGATGAAATTTTGAAAGAGGAAGAATATCATGCAAAACAATGGTTAGGGCAAGTTCCTTCATCTCAAGGAGGATTACAAGAATACTATACAGCTAACGGAATTAAACTGTGGGCAGGTTTTTCTGGCGATGGTCCATATTATGTGTATGGAGATACCGCCGAAAAAGCAATGGAGAAGGGGGCAGAAATCGGAAGATGCAGCATTAAGAAAGAAATGCGGGCTTCGTGTGTGGCTGCATTTCTGAATGATCCTTTCCGTGAATTGAAGGCAAAAGAATATGTTGGATATAATGCTGCATGGAAGTATCATTGTTCCTATAGCGGAAAAACAAAAACTTTTGAATATGAAGGAGAGACCTTTTCAGTTTATTACCCAAAGAATCCGCAATATGTTGCCCCAGAAAGAAATCCAAATAGTTGCAATCAAAGCAAGCGGGAGGAGTAATGAAACAACGGGTGGCAATATGGATGTTCTGCTGTTCACTCCTGTTTGCACAGGCATACGAAGTGAAATTGAATTCGTTCGATACGAAAAAGACGGGATCGTCAGAGGTGCTCATAAATGTCAGAAACAAGCATATTATCAATGTATTAGTAAATCATATTTCAAATTCGGATATTCTTGTTGTCCACAATAGAGACGATGAGATATGGCGTGACGACGTGGATTTGAGTGGTTCACTTATTTTTACACTTAATCTCAGACCCATAAGATATCTTGCTTTGTTGAAAGGAACAGAAACTTTTCCTGTTAATCGTGTTCTGTATTTTTACGATACATTACGCAATAGCAGAATATCATACGATGTTTGTTTTTCAAGCAGTCCACTTGGAATTTCAAAGGAGCAAGAAGATGGCAAATCGGTATATCGCCCTAAAATTAGTTTGGGTAATGTTTCTTTTCTTGTGTTTGTAAAAAAGCAGAAGAAGTATTTTAAAAACTATGCAAGAAAAGACATCGTCATGATAAATGGTAAGTATGACACTTCCATCTACGATGATGCAATGACGCTATCCGAACCTGAGTTCATGCGGAAATATAAGTTGGAACCCGTCTTTTCCAATCGAGTCTACCGTATTTTGGACGAATGCGTATTCCATGTCGACTATCCCGTTCCGGATTTGCCGGAAACCGAGTCGAT
>JBJEVW010000036.1:0-5198 GCA_051884735.1 Kiritimatiellia bacterium
CGGCATCCAGGGACACTTCAAGGGTTAGTTAATTTGAGAACAGTACACTAGCAAGACTGGAGAATGACCGGATAAGCCGGAGGCGAGTTCCGGAGGAAAGATAGGGATCGATTTTAGCGGACGATACCGAAGGGACCGTATTCGACGGTTCCGGAGGCAATGCCGGCGGGTTGCGGCACGCTGATGACGATCGCTTTGAGCGGGAAGTGCACGAAGCCGTCATTTGCGCCATCCCAGTGTTCAAGCTTTCGGTTCAGCGGGAAGCGGAGTTGTTCCCAAGAGCCGGGTGTCGTCACCTTGCCTTTCCATTGCAGAGATTGACCGGTAGAATCGACGACGCGGAAGGTCAGGCGCTGTCCGGCGATGGCGCCGCGCACGGTAAGGCAGAGGGCGGAAGCGTTTTCCACTATCATGGGGGCGGATGCGATCACATACGGCGTCGAGCGAGCCTTGGATTTCGAGAAATCGTATTGAAGGACGGCGATACCGGTTCCGGCGGCGTCTTTCGCGACGTTGAAGGATCCTGCGCCGGTATTTTTGTCGAATTTCCAAGCGGTACCACCGGAGAAGAGAGAAAGAGGCGCGACGCCGTCGGGGAGGGCGGGTGCCGGCGCGGGCGGCATTGCCGGCGCGGCAGAGGCTGTGGGTGCGGCGGTGGGGGCTACAACGGGCGGAGTGGCCGAGTTAAGTGGTAGCGATCCTTCAATTGTGCCTGTCAGGACGAGTTTTCCGGTTTCCGGATCGTAGAGTTTCACCTGTGCGGCGGTGCCGGGCGCGGCGGCTGCGGCGGGCGCGGCGGCCATAGCGGTATTGGGGTGAGCCTGATTGGGATCGGGCGCGGCGGAGCCGATGGCGAATGCGCCAGTGTAGTCGACGAAACCTTTTTCAGTCGTAGGTGGTTTTGGGATGCTGAGGCAGAAGGATTTCAGCGGGAAGTGCGCGAACCCGTCATTGGAGCCGTCCCAGTGTTCGAGTTTTCGGTTGAGCGGGAAGGAGATTTTTTCCCATCCGCCATGTCCCTTGAGGCGCATTTTGAATTGGAGCGTCTGTCCCGTAGCGTCGGTGACACGAAAGGTCAGGGGCTGAGGCGTTGTCGAACGCGCCAGAAAGTCGATGCCGGCGGCACCGGGGAGGGCGAGCGGAATCGTTGCCATGACGTAGGGCGTGGAGCGGGATTTCGCTGTGGAAAAGTCGTAGTGGACGCGAAGAGCCGCAATCTTTTCATCGGACTGTACCGATTCAAGGGAGCCCTTTCCCGTATTGGGGATGAATTTCCATTGGGCGGCATTGTCGAAGATGCCGAGAGCCGTTCCGCCGCCCGGAACATCGGCGGGATCGATCTCGGCCGCTTTCGGCTTCGGTGTCGTGGTGACGGAGGAAACGGGAATGCCTGCTTGGTCGGGGAGAGCGTAGTAGATTGGCATCGCCTCCAGGCGGAAAGACTGTTTGGAACCATTGCCAAATGTCAGCGAAATGTCGTGCGGCCATGTTTCATCGGGCGAACCCTGTTGCGGGGGAGCAGTCCAGAGAGCGAGTTTACGTTCGCCTTCCCCATTTTCGCACAGCAGGATATAGTCCTGATCGGAATCGGATTTGATGCGGCCCACGATTCGATAGCCGCCGAGGTTTTTCACGAGATCATGGAGTGCCGAGACGGCCGGGGCCTCTGTTCCGTCAGGACGGAAAAGGGCAAACCCTTCGTTTCCGCCCCACTCGTACCAAACGGAGAAACGGACGTTGTTGAGTTGATCCACGAGAAGTTGCCGGACGAAGTGGGCGGCTTGGTAGTAGAGGGCTTTATCGGCGGCGCCTCCGCTCCAGCCTTCGCCCGTTGCAGTCGCCTTAGCGGCGTAACCGCGTTCGGTGCTGACAATGGGCATATCCGGTGCGCCGTATTTTTCCAGGAGTTTACGGGTGACGGCGTGTCCGATGGCGTGATCTTCGGGATTGCGGACGCCGTAGGGATGAACGGACCAGCCGGATATGCCGGATTTCAAGACGCCGTTTTGGAAGCAGAATTCGGTCCATTCGTAACTTGGCTGCCAGTAATTGGAGACGGATCCGGCGACGACGCGGCATTTGGGATCTGCCTTGCGCATCGCGGGAACGGCCGTATTGACGAGGGCGGAGTATTCATCCGCATACGGCTTGCTGTTATGGGTGCCGTCCTTTCGCCAGAATGTCCGCACGTTTGGTTCGTTCCAGATTTCGAAAATCACGTCTTGTCCGGCATACTGTTTTGCGGCAGCGGCGGCAAAACGGGCAAAACCTTCCCGTCCGGCTTGCGTGAGGATGCCTCCTTTCGACTCATTGTAGAGAGGATTGCCGCCGAAGAGACAGACGATGACGGTAAGGCCGAGTTTCTTTGCGTGTTCCATTTCCTTTTGGAAGGCAGAGAAGTCGTAGACGCCCTTTTCCTTTTCGACCGCACTCCAATAGAACCCGCGGCGAACGATTTTGAATCCGAGTGCGTGTGCTTTCTCCAAGGTCTCGGTATTCCAGCAATCCGTTTTCAATTGGACACCGAGGCCCTTTGGAATGCCGGTTTCCGGCATTTCAGCGGGTGTCGCAACTAGGGGAGAGATGGAAACTGCGCCGCACAAGCCGATTGCGATCATAAGCTTCTTTTTCATTGAAAATGGTCAAGATGGGGATGGTGGGCAGAGAGAAAAGAGGGATTTCCGCTCTCTATCTGACATGTATAGCCATTGTATACCATAGAAAAGAGAACAGAAAGAAGAAAAAAAAAGAATAAAACCGGCGAACAGGCAAGAAAGGTTTGCTCTAGCGGTTTTTTGCGCGGATGAAAAACAAAACAGGCATCCGGGAATCGGATGCCTGTTTGGCGGGTTATTGGTTGAGCATGGAAGCGGGAATGTTGGGCGCGAGTTCCCATTCATTGGTTTGCGCCCATGGCAACTCGGACGAGTCGGGGTCGGCCATTGCCGCGCAACCGGTCAAGAGGAGCGACAGGACTCCGACTGTCAAGAGCAACCGCTTAGTAGCGGACGACATCGCCGACCTCCACGGGAGTCTGCTCCCAGCCGTAAATATTGTCGGCAATCGTCTTGCCCTTTTCGTTCGGCGGGTTTGTGATCCGGATACGGGTCACGATGATTTCCGTATCGCCGGTCTTGCGGTAGACCATCATTTCGACGGGAGCGAAATCGCCGGAGGCAATTTCCTTGATAGCCTCATCGTTCAGCTGGACGATAACGAAAGCGTCTTCTTTTTCAACGCGTGTGATGACACCCTTATCGCCTGGTGCGAGAAGGATATCGCCCTTGCCCTTGCCACCGCCCATTCCGGAGCTACGGGCGCCATCGCCGTGGTCGACGCTCAAGCGGGTGATTTCCTCTTTAAGCTGAGCGATGGTCGCATTGAGGCTTTGGATTTCCTGATCGCGTTCGGCGATGGTATTCGTGAGGGAGTTATTCTGATCCTGCAGATCATCCTTTTCGCGATTGACGCGGGCGATTTCGGCGTCTTTCTGGACGATTGTATCTTCAAGAGAGGCAATCTTTTCTTTCAGGGTTTTGATTTCGGCGAGGCTGGCGCGGCGCAGGCGCTTCTCTTCGTTGAGCAGTTCGGCGACCTCTTCGAGTTTTTCGCGAACGGCAATCAACTGGTTGCGGGTCTGCCCCAACAGCGTGTACTGTTCTTTTGCGCGTTCGGTTGCATTCTTGATGACTTCGGCCATGGTTCCCGGGCCTTCCGTGGCGGGGAGTCCGCGGTGATCGAGAACAGGCTTCCCATCGGGCCCGATTTTGTAGTAGCGGGAGAGTGCTTCGGGGGAGATGCCCAGACGCTCCTCGGCGGAGGCCTCGAGTTTGTCCTCATAGGATTCCCAGAAATCGCTTTCGGCGGGGGCATCGAGCGGGCGATCCGTCACCTCATCGATATCCCAAGAGGTGTGGGTTGCGGGATTGGTTGCTTCCGGAGCGGACTTCTCGATTGTGGAAGCCAGTTCAATGACAGCTCTCTCGAGTTTGCTTGTACGTCCGATCAACAACTCCCGTTTCTTGAAATTTGCCAGTCCAAAAATGAGAGCCGGGATGGTGAGAAGAAAGATAAAGACGGTGAGAACTTTGAGCAGTTTACCCATGGGGAAATCCTAATTTTGGGGACGAACAGAAGAGACGGCTACGTCCATTGGGGCGAGTATAGCCTAAATCGGCGGATGAATCAACCTGAAAAAAGAAAAGGTAAAATCATTCGATGGAAACGGGAAAAATTCCCTCTGTTTTTTGAAGAATAGCCAAAACATTCATTGGTTTGGAGAGGTTTGAGCGGACGGAGAACTGCACATTCATCCGTTCGCCGGTACCGTTTTTGGCTTGCGTGACGGAATAGGCCGTCATAATCGCCCCGGCCTTTTCCAGATTTTCCAGAGCCTGCATGGCGGCTGGGCGGGAAGTCGCGTCGAAAACGACCCGGATATCATATTTGGTGCTTCCGATATCGCGATCGATGAAGACGAAGATTTCGAGTCCCGCCAAAGCGAGGAGGGTGGTGAGGAAGGATGTCAGATAGAGTCCGCCGGCGGCGGCGCAACCGATTGCGGCGGTCACCCAGATGGATGCGGCGGTGGTCAGTCCGACGATCGAGCGTCGATGGAGGACGATTGTGCCGGCGCCGATGAAGCCGATGCCGCAGACGATTTGGGCGGCCATTCGGGAGACATCGATGCGGGGATCGATGGCCAATCCGGTTTCCGGCCAGGTTTGGAGGGCGGACAGGAACCCGTATTGGGAAACGAGCATAAAGAGGGCGGAACCCAAGGCAACGAGGAAGTGGGTACGCAGGCCTGCGCCCTTTGCGCGCAGTTCGCGTTCAAGGCCGATTGCGCTACCGAGGGCGGCTGCCAGGAGGAGGCGCAATACAAGAGAGAGTTCCAGATTCATGTCTTGAATATATCGTTCTTCGGGGGCTTTCGCAATAGGGGCGTTCCCGACAGCCGATAAGGTCGGGAGGCGTTGCGGGCGTAAGGCCGGTAGGGCGCGATGCTTGGCCGCCGGGCCTCCCGGCTCGCGCCGCAGGGTAATGTGCGTCGGCTTTGCGTGCGTAATCGCTCTGCCTCGCGAAGAAATTGTCGCGCAGAGAACGCAGAGTGCGCAGAGAGTGGCGAACCGCCACGGGCAAATGGCGAACCGCCACGGGCAAATGGCGAACCGCCACGGGCAATGAGAGTGGGCGCT
>JBJEVW010000037.1:0-5173 GCA_051884735.1 Kiritimatiellia bacterium
TTGAAGTTCCCCCGAAGAGCGCCAATATCTCCATCGTGAAAGACCGCTGAGCAGCTTCCCGAAACCGGGTCTATCCTCCGGAATCTTGCCGGCAGCCGCCATCGTACGCTTGGCAGCTGCCGTTTTTTTCATAAATTTACAGGCTTTTCACACTGGAATTGTTTGCGCCATTGCGATAGACTGTCCGCAGAAAATTCAACCCTCTTTCGAAAAGGACGGAATATGAACAACCAAATCTGGATCATGACGTCTGCGTTTCCGCAGCTGACTCTCGATCAGGTCATCGAGAAAACCAAGGCAATTGGCGCCCAAGGCATGGAACTCTGCGTTTTCCGCCGCGACGGCACTCGCCAGGATCATGTCGCCACCCACTTGAATTACGAGTCTTTCTCGCGTGATGATGCCGCCCGCCTTCTCGAACGCCTCGGCAACGAAAAGCTCCGGATCTCGCTCGGCGCCTACGACAACATGATCGGCGGCGATCCCGCCAACCGCATCAAAAACCAGAATCATATCCTCAAGCTCATCCGCATGGCGCACTTGCTCGGTGGCGACCGGAATGACATCGTCGTCGGCACCTTTGTCGGCTTCGATCACGATCTGGCCAAACAAGATGGCGGCTTCGAAAAGAACCTCATACGCTACAAGGAAGTCTTCGAACCGATCGTCCAATACGCCGAAAGCCTCGGCGTCACGCTCGTCTACGAAAACTGCCCCATGGAAGGCTGGCAACCAGCCACGGCCATGGACACCTACAACAATCTGCCGTGCTGCCTGGCGGCCCGCAAACTCATGTACACCCTGATTCCCAGCCGTGCGCATGCCGAAATCTACGATCCGTCTCACGATGTCTGGCAGCACATCGACCCGACCGATGTCATCCTCGCTTCCGATTTCTCCCGCATCCGCCGCATCCATCTCAAGGGAACGCGCAATTTCCCCGACAATGCCGCGTCCATCCACTGGGGCCGCTTGTTCGCCCAGCAGACGGTCTCCCCGCAACTCGCCGAAAAAGCCGGCGTCCCCTTGCCGGCCAACGAATGGGATCGCCATCACTACGAACCCCGAGTCCCCGGCTTCGGCGGATCCGATTCGATGGATTGGGCTCGCTTCCTGGAAACCCTCATGGCAAAAGGGTACAACTACCCGTTCTCGATCGAAAACGAAGGTTGCAACTCCTCCCATACCGGGAACCTCGGCGCCACCATCCAGGGCTTCCGCGCCGCCGTGCTCAATACGGCTCCCGTCGTTTGGCCGCTGACCGATAACGGCTACGAATTCGATTCGTCCCGCCTTGCACCTCTCGCGCCGGCCGCCGACAAGGACATTCCGGTCGTGACGATGGATCAACTCGCATAGTCCTCCCGGCGATACGCTTTCGCCGAATCCCGCGGGTCGGCTTTCCAAACCGGCCCGCGTTTTCCGTGCATTCCGCATCTTCTTTCCACAATGAAAACGCTCTCGATTTCCCAAACACTCCCGCTTGACGATTCCTACGATGTCATCGTTGCCGGCGGAGGCCCGGCCGGATGCACCGCCGCCGCGGCCGCCGCCCGCGAAGGCGCACGCACCCTTCTGCTGGAGGCGACCGGCTCGCTCGGCGGAATGGGCACGTCCGGTCTCGTCCCGGCTTGGTGCCCGTTCACCGATCACGAGAAAATCATCTACCGCGGAATGGCCGAAAAAATCCTCTTGGCCTGCAAGGAACACCTCCCGCATATCCGCCCCGATCAATACGATTGGGTTCCCATTCCCGCAGAGGAATTGAAACGGATCTACGACGATCTCGTAACCGGGAACGGAGCCACCGTCTACTTTCATACGATGCTCGCCGGTGTCACGAAAACACCCGACGGCAATGCGGTCGATGCCATCCTCGTCGCCTCGAAATCCGGCCTCACCGCCTATCGCGCTCCCGTCTTTATCGATGCCACGGGCGATGCCGATCTCGCCGCATGGGCCGGCGCACCATTCGAAATGGGCGACGGCGATGACCATGCGCTCCAACCTTGCACCCACTGCTTTACGCTCTGCAATGTCGATACCTTCACGTACGAACATGTCGGCGGTATTCGCTACTGCAAGGGGCGCGAGGCCATTCGCGATATTCTCGAAAGCAAAAAATACCCCCTGATTGAAGATCTCCACGCCTGCAATTCGCTCAACGGCCCCGGCGTCGTCGGTTTCAACGCCGGACATATCTGGGATATCGACCCCACCAATCCGGCATCCGTCTCGCAGGGCTTGATTCTGGGCCGCAAAATCGCCGCCTCCTTCCGCGATGCTTGTGCGGAATTCGCTCCCGCATTCCGCAACGCCTACCTCGTCCATACCGCAGACGCCCTCGGTATCCGCGAAAGCCGGCGCATCATCGGCGATTACATCCTCACAGAAGAAGATTACAGAACCCGCCGCTCTTTCCCCGACGAAATCTGCCGCAATTCCTACTACCTCGATGTCCACGGTCGCCGCAGCACCGAAAAGAGCACGACCGATCCGAAGGAACACGAAAAAGATGTCGCGACTAGAACCCGCCCCTACGCGCCGGGCGAATCGCACGGCATCCCCTATCGCTGCCTTCTCCCCAAAACACTCCGTAATGTGTACGTCGTCGGCCGGACCATCTCCACGACGCGAATCGTCCAGGGAACGACTCGCGTCATGCCCGTCTGCCTTTGCATGGGCGAAGCCGCCGGCATCGCCGCTTCCATGGCGGCAAAACTCCCGCTCGCAGATACCCGCGGCATCTCTACCGATGCCCTGCGCAACCGTCTCCGCGAATACGGCGCATACCTCCCCTAAACGCCCCCCAAAAAATCAGTCACGATTCTTGCGTTTCTTTTTGTTGGACGCCATTCCGCTCTTTCTTTATAATTGCCGGACGCTTCGGCTTGCCGGGTTTCCCGTTCCGCACATCTCCTCTTCCCCTAACCGCGCACACGATGATGCCTTTCGCACACCCGCTTCGGGTGGTATTCATGGGCTCCGATGAGCTCTCTTGCCCTTTCCTGACTGCTCTGGCCAATGCGCCGGATATCAATGTCGTGGCCGTTGTGACGCAACCGGACCGCGGAAAGGGGCGTCATTTGCGCGTCCAACCCGGACCCGTGAAGGTGCTTGCGCAATCGCGCGATATTCCTGTGCTGAATCCCGTCCGCGTCAACTCGCCCATCGTCATGGAAACGCTGGCGGGGCTCGGCATCGACGCCATCGTCGTCATGGCCTATGGTCAGTTTTTAGGTGACATGCTCTTGAGTCTTCCGCCTCTCGGATGCATCAATCTGCATGTTTCCCTGCTTCCGCGTTGGCGCGGCGCAACACCCATCCATCGCGCCATTCTCGCCGGCGATACCATCACGGGCGTTACCGCCATGATGATGGATCGTGGCATGGATACAGGCGATATCCTCGGACAGGTGAAATGCCCCATTACACCAACCGATACGACGGGGAGTATCGGCACGCGCCTCTCCGAATCCGGTTCAGCCCTCATGCTCGACGTCCTGCGCCGCCTCGCCGATGGCACATGCCCGCGAATCCAGCAAGATCCGGCGCTCGTCACACTCGCCCCGAAAATCCAAAATGCCGAAGAGGGACTCGATTGGACCAAAAGCGCCGTCGAAAACGAACGCAAAATCCGAGCCTTTTCCCCGCGCCCCGGTGCCGCTACCTATATTCCCGGACCTCCCGGCAAACCTGGAATGCGTCTCAAAGTCATGGCGGCAACCGTTGAGGATTTACCCAAAGCCATCGCCTTTACGCTCCCCGGTACCCTTCTGGAAATGGACCCGAAAAAGGGACCTCTCATCGCCGGTGGTTCCGGTCGCGCATTGCGCTTGACACTCGTTCGCCCCGAGGGCGGAAAAATCATGTCGGGAGCGGCTTTTGCCAATGGGTACCGCTCGCGCACCCCAATCGGCATTCGCTTCAAAAACCTGCCCGCGCCTCCACCGCCAAACCCGCAAAGCGGCCATGACGTGATGCCGGAAACTTCCGGTACCCCTCAGCCCCCAAAGGCCTAAATCCCCCCCCGATAACGGCGATTTCTTCTTTTTCCGGATCTTCTTTCCGCTATGTCCAACCCACCGGTTCATCTGTTCGATGGCGATAGCACGGCAGGCACTTTTCGCTTGACGGAAATTCCTTCCGGCGGCTCCATCGTCTGGCGCGACGTCCTTTACGAGGGCCCGCGCACGACCGCCATTCCGCCCTCCAAGACAGACCTGCAAATCCGCGCCCGCTATCTTTCCGACACATACGGCGAACCATTTGAACACACGCTTCAATCCCTCTCCCGGCAATACGATTCCCTGCAGTCCGTCGCGTCCGGAAACAACGAAATCGTTTGCTGGTTCGATGCCTGTCTCTTCGATCAGTCCATGCTCGTCCATGTTCTAGCGTGTATCGCGCATTGGTCCCCCACCCCAAATGTTTCCCTGATTTGTCCGCTCGTCTTTCCCGGTCGTCCCCGTTTCAACGGACTCGGAGAATTGGCGCCCGCCGAACTTGCTTCCCTTTTCCCGAACCGGACTCCCCTTCCTCAGGATTCATTTTCCTACGCCGAAAAGGCCGATCGCTGTTTCGCCCTCCAAAATCCCCAACAGCTGGCGGAGCTGGCTTCAAGCCCCTGCGCGACACTCCCGTTTGTGGCATCTGCGGCACAACGCCTTCTCGAGGAGTTCCCTTCCCCTGAAACCGGTCTCGGCCGACTCGAATGTTTAGCCCTTGAAGCAATCCGCGAAGGTGCCGACACCTTTCCCGCCATCTTTTCCGCCACCGCAAAAAAAGACTCTCCCCCACAATACTGGGGCGACACCCAATTGCAAAAAACACTCCGCTCCCTCGCCACAAAAAAGAGAATCGCGCTCGGCAACCGCATCCTCCCCCTCGAATAATCCTGGCGTTTTGTTTACCAAGATGCTCTCACCCGGGCGGCTCGCCACTCCATCGCGCCCCTTGAAAACCAAAAAAATCTTTGTGTTTCTATCCTTCCCGTCCCGTCGCTCTTTGTGTTCCTTTGTGTTCTTTTTCACGAGGCTTCGCTTTGTGGCTTGGCGCACTGGCTGCCCCCTCTCGGCTCTGTCCCGGCTCGCCGCCCGCGAAACCACACCCTTATCTCGGAAAAATCCGGGATAAATGATCCCAGGTTTTCAATTTCGCTTGAAAATACTAG
>JBJEVW010000038.1:0-5122 GCA_051884735.1 Kiritimatiellia bacterium
CCCCTTTGTGGTTAAAACCGCGCGGCCAAGATGATTGCCCGTGGCGGCTCGCCACCCGGGCCTCCCGACCCGCATCCTGAACCATGCGCAATATCGCATACCCGTTGCGGTAGGGCACGATGTCCTCATCGTGCCGTTCCGCACACGCCCGTGCACACGCGCCGACGCACACCATTGCGCACCTGTGCATTACCCGAGCGGCGCGATGAGGACATCGCGCCCTACCGCCCTTACGCCCGCAACGCCTCCCGTCCTTATCGGTTGTCGGGACTCCCGACCCCTTTGTGGTTAAAACCGCGCGGCCAAGATGATTGCCCGTGGCGGCTCGCCACTCGGGACTCCCGACCCCGTGGCGGCTAGCCGACCTTCCGGCTGTCGATGAAAAACGCGCTATTGAAGTTGGCGAATTGCAAATTCGAGCGCAATCGCAGAATAGGCCGTCGAAAGAATCGGATCATTCTCCCAAAACCGGCTATTCGAATTCTGGTACGAGCCATTCTCGCGCTGGAGCGAAACAAGCTTCTTCACCAGCTCCGCCCGCCAGTCAATGGAAGGTTCATTCGCCGAACGTTCAATGCACTCAATGCCCGAGACGCTGAGCGAACGGCCAATGACATCATAAAAGAAATACAGACCTTGATCGCCGACTCCCGGATTTTCTTCCAGCGTCCAATGCTTCGACGCCCAATCAAGCGCCGAACGGACGCGCGAATCGGTGCGATCAAGTTTGCAATACACAAGCGCCAACAATCCGGCATAGGTAATGCTTCCATACGAACGCATGATGACCTTCTCTTTACCCTGTTCAAGCGCCGTGCCATCATTCTCCGTCTGCCCGTCCGCCTTTGTTTGGACGGTTTCCGTTCCGGCCTTTGCATCGGCAGGACTATACGAAAGACCACCCGCACTGTCGCCTGCATCCTCGTCGTTCTGAAGACGCTCGACAAAGGCTAGTGCCGCATCCCAATCCAAATCCGCCTTCTTTTCGCTCACAGGCCGCTTGTCTTCGTATTTCTCCGTCCTGCGCATCGCCTCCATGACAAAATGCGTATTCATGAGATCCGCATAGCGGTTGGGACTGGCTTTATCGTACCCGAAACCGCCCGAGAAGGAATCATCGCCGGAAAGTTGCGATCCGGCCAAAAACGTTCGGGCGTCCAAAATGACACGCGTCAAATCCCTCCCCTTCACAAACGAAAGCGCCGTGAGACAGACCGCCGTGTTGTAGGTGGAAAGCCCACCGCCTTCACGCCCGGGAACAGGACAATAGATGCCGCCATCCTTTTGGACAGTGCTTAAGAGATAATCGACTCCCTTTTCGATGACAGGTTCGTACTGTTTGTCATTGGCGCCAATCAACGCCCATAACGCCAACCCGGAAAGCCCCGGAAAACGCGGATTGGAAAAGTTCCCTTTCGATTTCTGATGCTGGGCGAGATACGCCGCCGCCTTCGCAATCGAGGCTTGCGCCGAGGCAGTATACGAAGCCCCGACAATTGCAGCCGTATCTTTGGCAGGGGTCGATGGAACGGCAGCCGGTTCGGCGCCAAACGCCGAATAGACAAGACCGACCGCGAGAACAAGAAACAGATTTTTCATAAAACAGATTCTCCACCGGTGGAAAACCGGATTTTTCACTAGTAAAAACGCTCCAATACGTCTATTTGTTCGATGGAAGCCACGGAGACCGATCAAGATTCCGTCGGCTTTCATCCGAAAGCCGGATCAAAGCCGACGGAAACAAAAGGTGAGGATTATTTGCGGTTCGAAAGCGACTCAAAGTAGTCCTTGACCATGCCGCGATATTCTTCCGGCGTATCGTCCGCCTCCGAACTCAAAACTTCGGAACCGCCGCCGGCTGCCGATTTCAACCAATCCGCCGTGCGATCCTGACCGCCAAGACGAGGATCGATTTGGCCTAACTGGGTCGGCATACCGGTATGCTCGTCCGACTTCTGGTCGCCTGTCGGCTGATTCGGCTGGCTCGGCTGATTGCTTTTTGGTCCTTTTTGCGCATTCGCCTGCTGTTGCTGTTGCGCCATCTGTTTCATGGCCTCGGCAGCCTGCTGGGCTTTCTGCTGGGCCTTTTGCTGTCCCGGCGGCGCTTGGAAATCTCCGCCCTTCGGAGGCTCGTTGCTGTCCGGAGACTGTTGTCCTTGCTGATCTTGAGGCGGCTGTTGCGGTCCGTTCTGTTGCTGACCGTCCTGCTGCTGTCCATCCTGCTGCTGTCCATCCTGCTGCTGTCCATCCTGCGGTTGGCCGTCCTGTTGCTGGCCGTCCTGCTGTTGGCCGTCCTGTTGCTGGCCATCCTGCGGCAGACCCGACTCCTGTTGGGCCGCATCAAGCGCTTCTTGCATGGCGTTCATCGCCTCTTGCATGGCTTGTGCCATTTCCTGAGCCATTTGGGCAGACTTTTCGCCAATCTGCTGTTTTGCGGCATCGAGTGCTTGCGCCGCCTTCGACATGGCGTCCGCAGCTTGCTGCATCTGATCCTGAGGGGATTGTTCGCCGCTCGACTCGCCTTCTTGCTGTTCGCCGCTCGACTCGCCTTCTTGCTGCTCATTGCCTTGCGGATTTCCTTGCGCATCCTCTTGCAATGCGTTGGCGGCCTCTTGGGCTTGATCGCTGGCCTGCTGTGCCGAATCCGAGGCTTGATTCAGATTGTCCATGGGCATGTCTTCGATACCATTCATGTCCTGTTGGAGCGAGTCGACATTCTGCCGGAAATCTTCCATATCGGAGGCAAGATCTTGCTGAGCCTGCGCGAGCCGCTCCTCGGACGAGCTGTCCTGCGGCATGTCGTTCGTCAGCTCATTCAGCTTCTCGTTCGCTTTCGCATCTTCGGGATTCAGCGAAAGTTCCTCGGCGATTTCGGCCAATTCCTTTTGGCGTTCCTCGAGAGACTTCGCGTCTTCCGTCAACTTTTCGGCAAACTCCTTTTGCTCCTTCAATGGATCGGTATCCAGTGCCATTTCCTCCATTTCCTTCATGAGCTTCTCTTGCTCTTCCTGCCACTTCTTCCAGTCTTCCTCCGTCATTTCGGATTGGAGTTTCTCGGCAAGCGCATCTTCCTTGCCGGCCATCTCGTCCAACCGCTCCGCAGCCATGACGGATTCGGCTTCTTTCTCGACCTCTTGCTTGAGCTGGCCAATCGACTTTTGGGCATCGCGCAAAAGCGCAATCAGCCGCTCGATGACGGGTACACGCGACGCCGGAGCCGTAAAAACAACCTCGTTGGCCAGATCGGCCGCCGGCAAAATCTTTTTCTGCAGAAGCGTTCTCGCTTCGGGAGCCACGTCGCTCAGCATGGAATCCATCGCACGGGACAGAAAATCACGGACAAGCCGATCGGCTTTTCCAAGGCTTTCCTTGCAATTCATCATCTGGTCGACTGTCGGCTTGTCTTGATTGAGGCGAGCCGTCTGCAACCCGTTTTCGGCAAACTGCAAGGCACGGGTCAATTCTTTTTCGACATCATCCAGATTTCGCGTCAATGCCGCTACCTCTTGCGCGACCGCCTGCTCAAAGAACGATTCGGCCATCGCGTCCAACTCAATGGTGATCATCTCCGAAAAACCGCAATGGGGTCCATTGTACGCTTCCGGACAGGCATCCTTCGCGACAAGGCGGAACCGGACCGTGTTGACATTGGCCAACTTCAATTCCGACAATCGGAAAACGTCCCGCCCCGTCCATTGGCCGGGGCGCACTTCGTCCCAATTCTCAACCGGACGCAAATCGAACCAGTCGTTTCCGCCAAGGCGGACCTGAATCATCGGCTGGTCGATGCCATAATCGTCCGATGCAGTCCACACAAACGGAATCTCGCCCGATTCGGGAAGCTTGTAGCTGCGCTCTTCCGGTTCGACAATCTTGGCGACCGGCTCCATATCCGCGACAATGTCCAGCGAATAGAAGGCCGGTTTGTTCGTGAAGTCGTTTTCATCGACAAACCGGAATGCCCACGAACCGGACAAATCGCTCTTGAGCGGGAAGCGCCAGACAAGTCGCCCGTCCGACAGCTTTTCCGAAGCCGCAATCTCCGTTTCTCCCAGCACGCATACCGATTCCTTCATGGCACGGTTTGGCAAGGCGGAAATCTCGGCAATCGTCCCCGGCAGGGCTTGGATATCGCCCTTCTCCGCCTCCAGCTTCTGGACGCCGCGTTTCGTATACGACGGGAACGAAAGCTGAACCGACAAGTTCGTGTATGAGGGTTCCGGGAGACAAGTAACCGAATAGGACCGGGTTAACGCCGATCCGCACGAAACCCGGTACGTGAAACTGTGTTCTACGGCACCAATGCCAAACCGGTAATTGCGGACGGATACCTCTCCATCCTTCTCGGCGGAAAGCTGACTCATGCGCTCCGAAATTTCGGAATTGCGCCCCTCTGGCAAAAGATGCAAATACGCCTGCCCGGGAAAGCCTCCCAAAACCGCAAGCTCGACTTGAAACGGCGTTCCCTCCAATATCACCGCATCGCCCGGCGCAACTTGAAGGCTGTCCGCATACAGGTTGTCGACCTCCAGATTCGGCGCAACGGCACGGAGCATGAGCCGCCCGACCGATTTCGGCCAACAGATGAACAAGATCGCAAAAATGGCGAAAATGGAAACCGCGACCACGACCTTCGGCTTGACGGACGACATCGTGAATTCCCGGCGCGGCGAAATGTCGCCGGCATCCAGAATCGCCGAATCCTTGACTACATTCAGAAGCTCCTGCCCGCCTTCGGAAACGGCCGTCGGATCGGCCAGCAACTCGACAACCGTCGAAAGCCGCTCCTCCAACTCCGGATGGCCGCGCTCCAACAAGCGAGCCAGACTCGATGGCGTGCGTTTCGTCCCAAGGGGCTTGATGAGCATCACCCACGTGACTCGAAGCGTTACGGCGACAATCCCCAAGGTCAGCAACCAGCGAACCCAGACTGAAAAGATGACAACCATCGCATCAATCAGCATAACCGACGCAATCGCCAGCTGAAGCGTGCAAAACACAGCAAAGAGGCCTCGCCAAAAGACAATGCTCGTGATGCGACGATTCGCCGCACGCAATTTCGATGCAATTTCAGGTGGCAGCTCGTCAAAGGTCGGTTCGCGATAACTGGGACCGGTTGGAC
>JBJEVW010000039.1:0-5108 GCA_051884735.1 Kiritimatiellia bacterium
GCCACCATAGCCGTGAACTCCTCCGGAGTCCCCTCCGGGAAGTGCATGGTCTTCAAGTCCTCGATGTCCTCCTTCATTTCGTCGATCTGGTCGCGCATGGCGTCGAGGCGGCTGTCGTCAACCTTGTCGTTCTTCGGCTTGGCAAGTATTGCCGCCCGCTCGGCGTCCGTGCCGGCGTTGGCCAGTGCGTCGCGTTTTTCCTCCAGCTTGGCGAGTCGCGCCTGCAACACGCGCATGATCCTTGCGACCTTCTGCTCGTGCGTCAGCGGTTCCGGCGGGAATGCCTCACGATACTCCTGCCGCTTCTGCTCCAGCTCCCTGCGCTTCGCCTCCATTTCCGGAGTATACGTCATCGTGTTCTTCTGACGCATGATGCGCTCGCCGTCCTCGATGGCTCGCTGCAAGTCGTCGATCTCGTTCTGCCAGCGCTTCATCAGAGATTCCTGAATCGTCTTGAGGCGCTTGGATGCGTCCATTGCCAGAAGTTCGGGATGCTGTTGCATGAACTCGCGCATCATTTCGCGCGTCGTTCTCTGCGCCTCGCGCTCTTCTTGCGTGGGTTCGTCGCGGATAAGGCCGGTCTTGTCGGGCAAGTGGCCTTCCTCCATCATGTCTTCCCACTTCTGGTACTCGTTCATCAGGCGGCGCTGTTCGCGCAACGCTTTTTCGAGTTCTGAATTATCGGCCTCGTAGGTGTTGCCGTGCCCGGTCGTCATCTGCATGATGTCGTGGTCGTCGGCTACCACCATACCGTCGATGTCTTCGTGGATGGCCGAGAGCATTTCGTCAACCGTCAGCTTGCGCCCGGTCTCGATGGCACGCGCCATGTGGTAGCGGCGTATCGCGTCAAGCCACTTGCGGCCGTTCGGAAGCCCGACGAGGACACCGCCGGCGCGATTCGCGTGGACGCGGATGTGGTCGAGTGCGTAGAGGTATTCGCGTTCGATCTCCGCAAGGCTCTTGCCCGTGCCCTGGCGATGCCGCTTTTCCTCTTCCGCCATGTGCTTGGCCACGATATCTTTCAGCAGTTCGGCTGTCTTGGTGACTGTCGCCTCGTCCAACTTGCCTTGCGCGTCGCGGTAGGCGTTCCAGAGCGTCCACGCGCCCCGCTTCTCATCGTCGGTCAGCTCGCGCCCGACGATGGAGCGCATTTCCCCGGAGAACCGCGCAAACGACCCATCGCGATTCAGCATGAAGCGCCGCGCAAGTCCGGCAAGGCCCCATTCGCGCTTCGCCTTATTGATGGCCGAGTCCATGAGGTCTATTTGGTCCTGGACGAGATCGCGGGCTTCGCGTATGCGCTGCGCCTCCTCCTTGTTACCGTTCATTTCGGCCACGTTGATTAGCCGCGTCTTGTCGTCGTAGTCCTGTTCGAGGACTATGCGCCTCTGCGCGACGGCATTCACCTCGACAGCCGTCCAGTTCTGAGGCGTCCGTGCGGACACCTCGATGAACCGGCGCATTTCGTCCGCGTTCGACGCCATGTACTTTCCAGCCTTGACGATCTTCTCCACGGGCGTGCGCTTCGACTTCGGCATTTCAGGAAGTCCGCGTGCCTTGCGCCATGCGTTCACCTCGTGGATGGCGACGGATGAAAGCGGATCCGTGAGCGCGTCTATGTCGCGGTTGAACCAGTTTATGTCTCCCTGCGGCAACGCTTCGCCGCGCTTGCGCAGCTCGTCCGCCACCATGCGGCGCATGACGTGTATCGGGTCGCTGTCGTTTCCGCGATCCAGCCGTTGCCATTCAGCCCATGTGTTCCGAAGTTCGTCGGTTGGCAGGGCGGAAATCATCATGCCTAAGTCGTTCTTGGCACTTTCCACTTCCGATGCTGCGGAAGGATGTCCCCACGCTCCACGAGAGGCCGAATCGAAAGTGGACATTAGTTTCTCGAACTTGGTAGCCCTTTCAGATGGCTGCATCGCGGCATATTGGGCGGCGACATCCACCGTCGCAATCCCTCCGTCCTCTGGCATTGCCGGATATGCGGCAAGGAATGTCTGCAATCCCTCCACCGTGCGAGGAACGAAGAAACGCGGCACGTAGCCGATGCGCTCGTATGTGCCAAGCTCCTCACGGGCCAGCTTTTCCAATTCTGCACGACTTTCAGGCCCTGTCAGTTCTATTCGCCAGTCGCCGTTCACACGGGCGCGTTTCAGTTCCCAGCCGTTCTTGAGAAGAGCGACTTTCTTACCGTCTTTTACGATACGATTCAGCACCATATCCGGTGTCAGTTCGACGCTCTGCGGAACCTTGCCGAACCGACGCAAAACGTCATTCAACCTGTTGGCCTTGACCTCCATGCCGAGGAACGAGGCTCCTCCCGACGTGGGGGCAATGCGGAAAATACGGGGATTGTCAACGCCGAGCCTGTCCCATACGGGAAGGAGCGTGCCTGTCACGAAATACCGTTTGGTCGTATCAAGTTCTGGTATTCCGTCAAGCGCTTTTTGCCACTTAGCCGCCGCATCATCCTCCAAGAGACGCTCCGTGTTCTGCCTTTTGCCTGAGAAGCGCACGTCGTCCGCGTTAAGCGTCTCCGTCGAACCATCCGGATAGAAGCATCGAACCTGGTCGTGCACTACGCCGCTTGCGTCCGTCTTTGTCTTGGCGAGAGACACCACGCCGAACACCTTTCCGCTCTTGACGTTGCGGGCGAAAGTCCAGTCCCGTCCCTCCGCCTGCCGCTTCATTCTTGCTTGCGCCGTGTCGAACGGCATCTTGCGGGATTTCTTGGAAACGCCGACCTCCACGATGTCTGTGGAACCCTGCCCCCGCCCGGCGTTCCACAGCTCCGTGCGGCTCAGTTCCTCGATCTTGTGACCTTGCAGCTTTTCAAGCCCCGGATCGAACGTGCCGTTTTCCTTGGCAAGGTCGATGTTCTCCCGCATAATTTCCATGAAGTCGTCGAAGAGACGGTTCTGGTCGTCAACGCGAAGGTTGAGTATGCGATTGAGGAATGTGGGGACATCTAACTTGCCAAGGTCAAGCGTATTGTCTTCAGGATCAATCAGCGTATTGACGTATGTGACATCGCCAGTCTTTTTATCCATCTTCGGCTTGATGAAGCCAAGCTGACGGCAAATGTCATTGAACCGCGTCCTGTTGCTCTTATACAAACTCTCCATCAAGTCGTGGACGGAATTGAGCGCATAGCGGTTTTCAAGATTGTCTTCCTCTGAAAACACGCCGCCGCCGGCCGTTGTGCGGTCTCCAGCCGTGAGCGACCCGAGCTGGGCAAGACGTCGTGCAACGGTCGTGATGAACCTCTGGTGTCCGCGAAGGTCTGTCGAGGCGAGTACGTACTCCGGCGGCTGTGCCTCGTTCGAACGATGAGTTCTTCCGAAGCCCTGCAATGCGGCATCCGCTTTCCATCCGGCCTGAACGAGATAGTGGATGCGTTTTTGCTGGTTGCCAAAACGCCTGTCGGCATGGAACGAACGCCCCGTTCCTCCGGCTTGTGAAAACACAAGGACGCGACGTTTCCCCGCATTGAACTCGTCCGTCTCGGCAAGCCCTTTCTGCTTGGAGCGGTTGACGAAACGCATTACCGTTTCTCCGTTCTCGTCCTGCACGGCTTCGCGACGACGGCCACGTCCGGTGATCTCCGCCACGTTGTCTGCGCCGAACTCCTCAATGATGGTGTCAAGCGGATTGCCCTCCATCGTCATCATGCGCAACTTATCGAGTAGCTCTTCCTTCGCTTCGACGGCGGCAGGGTTTTCCACCGGATTACCACTCTGCGGGTCAGTGAGCATGACATACTGGATGTTCCCGTCCTCATCCTCTTTCGGTACAAATTGCTCCGTAGGGAATGAATGCTCAACATAATCGATAAGAATGTCACGCGGCGAAAGGTCGAGGTCTTCCGCGCTTATCTCGCCATTGTTTTCCTTGCGCTGCTTTTCTGCCGCCCGTTCCTGCGCCGCCTCGTTCGTGTTGACGAGCTGGAACACGACGGAATTGCCCGCTGCAAGCTGTCTCTTCGCATCGGCAACAATCGTCGGCATCTGCATGGCCGTCAGCACTTGGTTGTAGAATCGCTGTTCCGCGCCATAGAGGGCTGACATGACGGACGATGACTTCTGTCCGTTCGCCGCCCTGTTGGTCGCCACGAGCGCATCGTTTACACGAGAGAACACCATCTGCCACGCATCGGCAAACTCGTTGTACTTGCGAATCTGGTCTGGCGACAGCTTGTGTTCAAGCCTCCTGTTTCCAACACCCTCGTATGAAAGCGAACGCGCTATATAGACGCCGAGAGACTTCATGTCCCGAGCGATGATCTCCATGACAGAGAGACCGCCGGACGATACCTGACTTACAAACGACTCCTTGTTGCGGAAAGCAGTCCCTTCGCCCCAAAGCCCGAGCCGTTCGGCAAAGGCGAGGTTGTGAACCTCCGTCGCCATCGTTGCCGAGACATAGATGATTCTTGCGTTCGGCATGGCGTTTTGAAATGCAACGACCGCGAGAGCCTTTGCGGATGGCTTGCTCTTGCCGCGCTTCTTCCTTACGGACATCGCATTGGCCGCATTGTGCGCCTCGTCGAACACGATAACGCCGTCGAAATCCTTGCCAAGCCATTTGATTATCTCTTGCAGCCGGTTTGTCTGCCCGCGCTTGGTGGACTGCACGTTGCCGTTGGAATCGTAGACGACATCCTGGCGGAGTCCGTCGTAAGTGACAAAGCCAATCCCCTGCAACCGCCCCGTTGCGCCCTTCTGGCGAGGGTTGAAATCAAACAACTCCCCATCGAGACCGAATGTTGCCAAATCGCGCTTGGCGTCATTTGAAAGGGCAGCTTTCTCCGTGATCCAGATCGCTTTCTTTCGACCGTGGTTCCAGTTGTCGCTGATGATTGCGGAGATCTCCGTGCCCTTGCCCACACCTGTACCGTCGCCGATAGCGTAGCCCTTGCGCCGTCCGTCGGGCAGCTTCTGTTCGTGCGCCTGACCCGCATAGACAACAGTTTCAAGCTGTGCGGCAGACGGCATTCCGGCTTCAATCGCCTGTTGCGGCAGAATCGGTCTGTATGTTGGGTCTGGCGGCAAAACAGCGGCCATCGCAGAAGATTCGACAAGTGGCGTCGGATGCGGCTTTGCGCC
>JBJEVW010000040.1:0-21379 GCA_051884735.1 Kiritimatiellia bacterium
CGCGATCGTGGATTCCTTTTTTGTTTGCGGTATTTCTATCGGACCCGGCACTATGCTTGACCACAATGTTTTATGCAGAACCGCTAGCCTGCGTCTTTCTGCTCTGCGGATGGAATCTACTTGAAGCAAATCAATCTCGACATGGTTGGCTGGCACTTGGAATGGCAGTCTGGGTTAAAAACGAATTTTTGATTTTCCTTCCTCTTATCTGGTTTGTTCGCCGTTTTCTTTTGAAAGACAACGAATGCCGTTTTGAATACGCCGCAACTGGCTTAATGCCTTTCATTGCTTGGTTCGCTGTCTCACGCCTTCTTGGAGCCGAACTTTATGATTACGCACCCTTGTGGGCCCCCAATCCGATGCGCATCATAGAGGCACTGACAGAAATCGTCCGGCTAGCCTTCGGAGAACCTTGGCGATACGGATGGGCATGGATAGCCTGCATTGCCGCACCTTGTATCTTTGCATTCCTCTGTTTCCATAAAAAGAAGAAATTTTCGGTCACTTCGCGTCACATTTCCGCCGCCTGTGTGATTTTAGTCATTTCTCCGCTTTTCTTTTCATTTATTCTGGGTCTAAGTCTAGCCTCAGATTTCCGTTGGCATTGCCGCTGCCTCTATCGGCTGTTGTTTTCGCCGGAACTGCTCGCGATTCGAATCGTTTTTGGCATTCAGAAGACGCGCCTCTTGGAAGATTGTATTGGCATTGAATTTTCTACCGAGAAAAAGCAATGCCGTACGCAGAAGTAAAATCACCACATCAAGTGCGTTTTCTTCTGCGTACTACGACGAGAAAAAGCAGTGCCGAAAATACCGTTTTCCTCTGCTTAGCGGAATAGGATGCAAAGCGGGAGATTCGTAATTTCGAGGGCCCCGTCGCCCGTGAGGAACTCGGGCATCGTTTCGGAGGTGTAAACGCCCGAAGCATAGACGGTTTCGCCAATCGTCAGCGATGGCGTTCTCGCCACGATTCCTTTCCCGATGCCCATCATCGCGCCTTCTTCGGCAACGATGCTTCCCAAGACGCGCGAAACCGTTACGCGCACACGAGCCGTCGACGCAAGCTCCCAAGAAACACGATTCAACCGCTCCGTCGGCATGTCCAGCGAGGGAATCGCCGTATAGCGCGTGACGTCGTTCTTTCCGGAATAAACCGTATTGTTGGCAATCCGCACCGTGCCGAATTCCGCGGAATCAACCGCCGTCTGCAGGAAAATCGTTCCGGCGCCGGCCGTTTCCCAACCATCCGCAGACCCAACGCCACCGAGAGCCGAAAAGCGAACCGAAGAATCCGCAAAGGTTCCGTTTTGCAACTTGCACCGGATGCGTCCGCCTGCACCCGAACCACTGGCAATGGAACTTCCTCCATCGGCGGAAACCGTTCCGTTACCGGCAAGCATGCCCACCGTCAAATTGACCGTGCCGCCCGCCGAAGCGCCTTTGCAAGCGCCCGTCGCATTGTAGCCGAAACCATCGGAGGAAATATCGCCGTTCAAGGTGAGCGTCCCTTCAACCGTAAGCACAATGATACCGCCACCCGAATAGTTGGCGTTATTGTCTCCATGCCCGGACGAACCATAGGAGAGCGGATTCAAAATGCTTCCGTAGGTATAGCCGTTTGCACCTGCCTCGCCGCCATGGGAGGCACCGAGATTGTAGACAAGCGTATCGTCCTCCGCAGAGCCGGTTTGCGGAGCAAAACCGGGGCCTGCCTGCATATACCCGCGCGGTCTTCCGCTAGCGCTGTTGGCGACGCCATTGCCCGTATTGATCTGCGCTTCTTCGCCAAGAAGAAAATCGCCGGAAACATCCATCGCAAAAGCATACGCCGGTTCGGCGGCCGGACCATCATGCGTCCAAGTTCCGGATTCAAATATGACATCGCCATTTACGCGAAGCGGCTGCTCAACCGTTGTCTGGAAGGTCACGAGAACCGAACGCCCGGAAACGAGCTTGGGCTGACGCCAGCCGGCAACCGTATCCGTCATACCGGCTCCCCAAATCAAATCGCTTTGGGAAACCTCCGGAGAAACGAAGACAATCTGATCCGCCGCCGGAACGACACCAAGCGACCAGTTGGCGGCATTCGCGCCATCCGTCCCGGCGCTGCCAAGAAAGGTATTGACGTTGTCCTCCGCCAAATAGGCTTTCTGATGGAAGACCGCCCAAGTGCTGGTGCCATCTTCTGCGACAACGGCCATGCCGAAATAGTAGAGCGAACCTTCCAGAAGTTCGACATTGCCTGAGTAGACTTGTCCGTCTGCGGAATCGCCGAGAAGAATCGCCTGCTCCCAAGCCGCCGGATCCGTTCCGCCGAATGTCCGCCCCGCATAGAGATAAACCTGGCCGGCCACCGAACCGGCGGATTTCAAGGTTCCGGAAACCGTCGCTTGTGTCGATCCGATCTTCGTCACTGCAGCCGTTCCATCCCACTCGACTGCGCCTTCCGCCGCCGGCGTCAAGTAGATGCTCGCGCCGGCTGTACCGTCTTCCGCTTCAAACGGCTCAACCGTAAAGAGCTCGGCAAAATCGTCGGCAGTCACTTTTTCCGAACAATAGGTGACGGATCCATTGGAGAAATAGGTGTCGTAAACCGTATCGAGAGAGGCACCCGCAAAATTGAGCTTCGCCGTCGATCCATATCCGAAATTGACGCTTCCGCCGCCGACATAAAACCCATTGTACGAAGAGCTGCCCGTTGTGACGCTACCGGAGGACAAGGTCAATTGGGCTCCCGAGGATTGGCAGGCAAGAATTTTACAGACGATATCGCCATTTACCGTCTTGTTTTCTTTCCATTGGAATTCGTTGCCGACCACCAAGGTGCCGCCTTCAATGCTGTCGTCCGTATCGTATACGTAGTTGCCGGAAATCTCCAGATGCGTATCGCCGGACAAAATCAGCGCGACATACGTCGTCGAAAGTCCGCCAAAACTGCACATCGCACTGTCCAGAACAATGGTGTTGTCGCCGGCAAAGGCAAACGCATTGGTGACCGTAATCGAGGAGCGGTGCACTTCCAGGGTGGCTCCCGTCTGGAAGGTGATACCGTGCATTTCCGCAGTCGAATCCGAAATCGTCAAGCCGCCTGTCCCAAGCAGAAAAGTGGCGGCGCTTTTGAAGGATCCGCCATCCTCGACTGTGATGGGACCCGCCACTTGCCACTCCAGATTCTTTTCGAATACGACTTCACCTCCGCGGACGGTCAAGGTCGGAGAGGGATCGCCTTCGGAAGCGACGACCGTCGCACGGTGGATAAGGCACCCATCGGAACCGACGACAATCTGCGTGCCGGGTCTGTACCGGATCTGCTCAGCGCTTCCCCAATCAAGCGTGCCGTCAATCTGAAGCTTGGCCGCGATGCTTGGCCACGCCGCACTGGAAACCTGCGTAAACGATGCGCCCGGCCCGATGGTCAGCGATCCCGATGGAGAAAAATCTCCTCCGGGAGTATAGATAACGTCCGCATTGTCGATGAGAATATCATCCGCCGGACTATTTCCCGGAGACACCCCCGTATCCCAGTTCGCGTCCGTGAACCACTGCGAATCGCCGGCGGCACCTGTCCACGTTACCGTGGCGGCAGGCAGCAAAACGCCGGTTTGCAGAAAGGCGGCAACGCAAAGTCCAATGCCTAGTCTGTTCTTCATGATAGATACCCCTTGATTTCGTTCAGTTGTTGTATTTGAAAAAGAAATCGCAAAATCCGTCTGCGGAAAGTCCATCAGCCGAACCTTGGCTTCAAGATAGCAAAACCGCTTGATCAAATCAAAATTTTTCGCCTTGAATGTTGTCCTCCACGCTTGGCGAACGGACTTCCGCAACAATGGTTATTCAAACCAGATTTCGTCAATGTAAAAGGTGAATGGTTCCCCTTGACCGCCAAAGGTGAAACCAAAGCCGGTCTTGATGCGTTTCAGATTCTTTCCGTCTAGCGGAATGGCGTACGTCGTCCATTCCGCGCTCAGAACTTCGTCCTTGATTTCGCCACGAGCCGAATCGGAATAGGGCTTCCCGAACAAGCCGCCATAGAAGAAGGAAACTTTTTCCCCTCCTTTTGCACCGCGAACCCGGAAACAGAGCTTCTTTGCCCCTGTCAAGTCGTAGCCGCCCGGCGCATTGCCCCAGTCATTGGCCGGACTCTGCCAATAGACGCCGGCCCAATCGCCGCCGATGCCGTAATCGACGCGAATGCAGGCCGCACCCGTCTGTCCGGCATTGCGCTCGTTCAAATCCATCTTGAGCGCGCTGTTTCCCATGAAACCGGACGCATACCAACGGGAATTCTCAGCACCGCCCTTGTAGACGTGGCAAGGCAACGATGCTTTTGGCGCAGGCGTCTTTGGTGGTGCCCCGACTCCCATCAGCGGACAGTTGGCGTACGCCGCATGGTTCTTCCCGTCAAAGCAATAGGCGTAGAGACGATACTTGCCGCCACCGGGCAACTTCACTTTCACCGATGTGGTGCCCTGCCCCTCGACAATCGCTTCCGGGAACCCCGGCGGCATCGCAGCACCCGTTCCCGTAACGCCATAGAAGCTGGCTTCTTGGATGAGAACCCACTTCCAAGCCAACTTGTCCCCGTCCGGATCAGACGCGCTGATGCTGGCTTCAATCAAATCGTCCGCAGAACGGGCGCGATCGTGCGAAACACGCATCTTCTGGATGAGCGGGACACGATTCTTCGGCTTTGTGGCACCCCAGGCGAGCTGCATGTCTTCGACAGCCGCCAACTCCGTATTGTCCGGTAACATCATGCCAAACCAAGTCGGCGTCGCTTCCACCTTGTGAGACCATGTGAACGCATAGGAGCCAAGGCAGAGTTTTCCTTTGTCTTCCAGCGTTTTGCGGTACACGTCCGCATACCATTTTCCTTTCTCCGTGGAGGTCATTTCCAACGGACAGCCAAATGCATTGCTGCCGATTTCCCAAGTGGCCGGCGGACCATACTCGGTCAGAATATACGGCTTGACGCCACCGGCGCCGCGATACCGCTCCGGAATCGACTGCGAGCCACCATACGAATTGATGCCCAGAATGTCGACATCCGGACAATACTGATTGAACTGCCGGACTTTGTCACCCCCCAACTCGGCAACGATGGTCATCGTCGGATGGTTCGGATCGAGCTCCTTCACGCGCTTGCAAAGGGCATTCACCTGCTTCCACATCTCCGGCAGATTCTTTGTGCCCATTTCCATCTCGTTTCCAATGCTCCAAACGAGAAGATTCGGCTCGTCTTTATACAAACGCACCATCTCTTCCACGTCTCGCATTTGCTCAGCCAAATCCTTTGGATTCTTGTAATCGATCCCTTGGCTCTCCGGGCGGACCCAATAGCCGAGCGAAACCATGAGTCCATTCTTGCGGGCATCCGCAAATTCTTTTTCGCCATTCGTATAGCTCCATGTGCGAAAACTGTTTCCGCCAATGGCTTTCAAAAGGTCTTTGGGTCCGCTTCCACCCACGCCGCGGATGAAAAAGTCCTCCCCATTGACTTGGAGTGTATAGCTGCCAGGCCCATTCTGAACGACTTTGACGACGCTGGGCGCGGCAAAAGCGGTACCTGCAGAAAACATGAGAGTCGATAGCAGGGTCGAGGCCATGAGGCCAAAAAGAGGTCGAAACGGTTTCATAGGTTCAAAGTTTGATGGGTGGTTGATAAGCCGTAGGATGAGAGAACGAGAATGAAAATGAGCGTCTGCGTTCAGGTGTTTTCAGTCAGGCCGTCATCGATCCGCATGGCGGCTGCGACCAAAACAAAACTAGAAACTGTCGCGAAGCAACAGCTTCGGAGAAATCAACAGGCGGGACGCCGGTGCGTTCGGATTCTCCAGCCGCCGGAACAGCGTGGAGACCGACAAACGCCCGATCTGACGCATGTCGATCGAGACCGTCGAGAGCCGCGGGTTCGTAATCGCACCTTGCTCGATGCCGTCAAAGCCAATAATCCGCACATCTTCCGGAACGCGAATCCTTTTCTCCGAAAGAAGCCCCATCGCTCCAATCGCCATTTCGTCATTGAAGCAGAAAATCGCTTTCGGGAGCGGATCCATCGAATCGAGAATCTTCTGCATCGCCTTCCGTCCGCCCGATTTCGTATAGTTTCCTACCACAACCATGCGTGGATGAAACGCCCCCGTCTCTTGCTGGAGACTCTTGCGAAGGCCTTCCATGCGCGCCACACAGGCATCATCCGGACGGCCTTCCATCACCGCAAAATCGTCCGCCACTCCGCTCGTGGCCAAAAGCCGGCCGACTTCCATGCCGCCCAATTCATTGTCCAGACAAATCGAATCGCACGGAAGCCCGCGAGAATCAAAATCGACCAAGACCGACGGCGGCCCCGAACGCACCAGCCGCGACAAGATGACCCGATCGAATGGCCCCATGTAAATCATCGCGTCCGCCGGTACCGCATCCCGGACATGAATGAGCTGATCCGGCCGGATCAATCCGACTGCATACGTGAGGAGATTGGCTCCATACTCGGATAACGCTTCATTGATGCCGGCAATGATTTCTTGGTGATACGGCCCGAAATGCGCCGGCACCAATACTTGCGAAAGCAAACCGACAACCCGGACCCTGCGCCGTCCCTCTCCCGTCTCTTCTTGTTTCCGCTCGACCGTCGCTTGACGCACGTAGGTGCCTTGCGCCGGTATCGAATAGATGAATCCTTCTTCCCGCAAAATCGTCAGCGCTTTGCGGACCGTCAACCGGTTGACGTCGAAAACGGCCGAAAAGTCATCCAACGAAGGAAGCCGGTCGCCAACGCCGTACTTCCCCGATTCGATGTCGGAACGAATGCTGGCGGCAATCGATTCATACAGAAACTTGCCGCCGTCTTCCCGCATGATTTTCTTTTTGGAGGATGCTTTCATGCCCCGATGATAAAACACTCGGATACAGGTTGTCAATACTGGTATAGAACTAGTATAGTTTTTTTTATACCTTCCGCCTTCTCGCCATTTCGGGTTCCCGTACAGCATCTCTTCGTTCATAAAAAAGAGGTCCGCCTTGCGGCGAACCTCTTTTGCGTCTGTCGTTTATCGCGATTTTCTTCGTCAGTGCTTCTCGAGAAGTTCGTTCGTGACCGTCTTTGCTACGGCATCCACTTTCTCGTCCAACCCGTTCACAAGGTCGAACTCCGCGACAATCTCATCGGACGGCTTCTTCGAAAGAAGCGATACAACGATAATCGTGAGGAACGAAAGCAAGAAGCCCGGCGCCAATTCGTACAGATTGAAAATCGGGCAGCAAGCGGCATACTCCGCCGCCAAGACGAACTTCCAGACAAAGCAGGTGGCGGCCCCCACAACCATGCCGGAAACCACACCCGAAAGCGTCGTCCGGCGCCAAAAGAGCGCCAACAGAATCGCCGGCCCGAACGATGCGCCAAAGCCGCCCCACGCAAACGACACCATCTTCATGATGACCTTGAAGAACTCGCTCTCGACATTCATGGAAAGAAGAACGGAAATCAAAGCAATCGCCGCCACCGTAATACGGGAAACGAGTACCAATTCGCGCTCGGAAGCCTTGCGATGGAGGACAACTTTGTAAATGTCGTTCGAAAAAGCGGAAGCCGAAACCAAAAGCTGCGAATCGGCCGTCGACATGATCGCGGCAAGAACCGCCGAGAAAAAGACGCCCGCAAGAATGCACAGCAGGACGCTATTCGAGAAAATCGTCTCGATCATCACGAGAAAGAGCTTTTCTGGATCATCCAGGGTAATCCCGTTTTTCGCCAAGAAGATGTGACCCAGCAAACCAATCGCCGTGGCTGCGCCCAGCGAAATGAACACCCAAGTCATGGCAATCCGGCGAGAACCCTTGACTTCCGCCGGATTCTCGATCGACATGAACCGGACGAGAATGTGGGGCATGCCGAAGTAGCCGAGGCCCCAAACCAGGCAGGAAACCAGCCCGATCAGACCAATGGCTTCACCCGTATTGGCATTGGTGAACAAGTTGAGCAGCGCGTACGGTTTGACCGATGAGGCGGCATTGAGCGCCGCAACCGATTCCGCAAACCCGCCCGCTTGAAACAGGATGACTGCCGGAACGGCGACAATGGCAATGAAAATCAACGAACCTTGCACGAAGTCGGTCCAGCAAACCGCGCTGTACCCGCCCAATAGCGTGTAGGAAACAACCACCAACGCCCCAATCCACAGTGCCGTGGAATACGACATGCCGAAAAGCTGCGAGAAGAGCTTGGCGCAGGAAACAAAGCCGGAAGCCGTATAAAAGGTGAAAAAGAGCAAGGTAATCAACGCGGCAATCATGCGCGAAATACCAATCCGGTCGCGGAAGCGGTTGGCAAAGAAATCCGGAATGGTAATCGAATCGCGGCAAACCCGTGAATACTGACGAAGACGATGGGCGACAATCTTCCAGTTCAAATAGGTGCCAATGCCCAAACCAATGCCAATCCAAGCCTCGCTGAAACCGGCACCATAAATGGCGCCGGGCAACCCCATCAGCAGCCAACCGCTCATGTCGGAGGCTTGTGCGGAAAGGGCGACAACCCACTTGTTCATTTTGCGGCCGCCCAGATAGTAGTCATCCAGACTGTTTGTCTTGCCCGCAAAGAAGAAGCCAAAGCCAATCATCAAAAACAGATAGGCGATAAAGGCTCCACTGACATACCAATTGACGGTGCCTAATAATATGGAGTTCATTCGGAAGAGATAGGTTGAGAAATATAAAAAACAACCGCAGATTCGTTTGTGCCCATCCGTTTCAACGGCAGTTGGAAAGTCCTAAGTGTACTCTTTTTCCGGCTTTTCAACAAGACGCCCGCCCCGCGTTTCTGCTGCGGGCTCCCCCGCGCACGCGCGGCTTTAGCGTGCGTAATGGCGGTAGGGCGCGATGTCCCCATCGCGCCGCCGGCCCTCCGGACCCGTATCACACGGCTCGGTGCTCGGCTACGCCTTCCCGCGTATGCTGTGCGTTTTGCAGGCCGCGGTGCCATCCGCGGCATGTGAGCGGCAAGCCGCGCACCCCCGCCTACCCCCACCCCGATCCCGGAATCGCGAACCCCCGCCGCGCCCTCCCGCATCGGGCCATCGGGTTTTGCCGGGTGCAGGCTCTGCGCCCACCGGCTGTCGGGACTCCCGACCCGCCGGGCCTCCCGCCCCCGCGGCGGCTCGCCACCCGCCGCCGCTCGCAGCGGTGCAATGGGAAGTGGATTCTTTTCCTCAACTCTTAGGTACTGCCACCGGCTTGGCAAGACGATGCCGTGCTGATTCGCGAGCGGTTTTCCGCAATTCGTCCGCTTGGGCGGCGGTAATCTCCCCTTCCTGCTGACGCGCATCAATGCGCCGCAATTCCAGCTCCAAATCGGCTTCGATGCGCCGCTCGCGGGGTGAGCGCGTGTCGATCCCCGCCAGCTTTTTGAGGCGCTGCCGCTCGCTTTCCGGCAAAATGCTGAGCGGCAATTCCCGGCCGCTCAGCATGAACGTATCTTTGGAAACACGCTGCAACTCGCCCGAAACGGCATGCCCGGCATGGTTCGTGACGGTTACGGCACCGAATGTGGCGGCTGCCAAGATGCTTGCGGCGACCCACCCCATTGCTCTACTCCACCTTCAAACGGAAAAACCGGATGGGACCGTCCTTGCGCACGAAAATCGTCCTGTATCCAACCTCCGACGCGCCAGTGTTGAGATGGGTCGCTTCGGGCTCTTTGGAAGGATCTTCGGCAAATGGGACCGGCTGCCAATCGGCATTCGCGAGCGAATCGGTTGCATCGACGGAATAACTCCGCCCCTGGACAATCGGTACGCGCAATTTAATATAATCGCCGATTCCCTCTTCCAATGCCATCTGCCGCACGGTAAACCGGTCGGTCGCATCGCACGGATTGGTGCCGGCAATATATTCGTCATAGTTGCTATGCCCGTCGCCATCGTAATCGGCAGTGGCATCGTAAGGACCCTCAATGCCGTTCTTCCACATCCAATACTCGATCGACTCGAGATATTCATCGGCCACGCCGTCCTTGTCGGCATCGGTGGCGAGCACGATGTTCAGCGTCCTGGTTTCGCCCGGATTGCCGATGACCGCATCCTCGTCGGACACGAGCCCCGAATAAATCTTTCCGTAAGGATCGACAAACTCGAAGACCACCTTCTCGCCGACGACCGTCGTACCCGCCGTGGCCTGATTCATGACCGGTAACGCGATGACATAATTGCAGCTCGTAAAGCCGCGCGTCTGCGTCAGCGTTTTCGCAAGCAAATCACCGGCGAGATTCTTCACTCGCACTTCCACCGCCGCATTTTCGTCGTAGGCAATATGCGCATAATCGACAATGCGTCCGGCAAAGGTGAACGGAACCAAGGCGATGGGGATTTGCGCCGCGCGCACCGTAGACGCGCTCACGCTCCCCAATGCGGTTGCCATGATCATTGCCATCCAAGATTTTTTCACGTTCCACACTCCTTGCATCAATTGCCCGCCGTCGAATAGGTTTTGAACCCAATGCGAATGTCGCTGACGGGCTTGAGATCGAGCTTGCCGTCGCGGTTCTCGTCGGAGCCGCGAATGAAGACGGAAAGCGCCTTGTCGCGATCGGAATTCATTGAACCGGCCGGAATCACCAAGAGCCACTTCGTGTTCCAGACGCTGCGCCCCACGAGTCGCGTCGCATCGAGGCTTTCATCCGTTGGCTCGCCACCCGCCGGATTGAAGTAGGCGCGGAAGGACGGATGGCGGCGAATGCGCGCGGCGCTGTCGGCACCGGCATAGTCGCCGTCGAGCATCGACGGCACCCACGAAGCGTTGTCGAGGTGGCTCGAGCCGATCGCGTAGGGCGCCGGCACCACCTGGTCGACGACCGAGAACTGCAGAATCGTGCCGTCTTCGGCACCGGGTACGCGCATGCGGTCGTTGCCCACCGGCACGAGATACGCCACCGGCGTGGTGGAGAGCTGCACATTGCCGGTGTAGCCGTCGGCTTTCGCGTTGTAGCCGTCGAACCACAAGCCTGCAGCCGCAATACGCGTCGCGTACCATGTCGAATCGTATGTCGCGTCTCCGCCCGCCAAATCGTTGCCGAAGAGGTTCTTGGCGAAATCGATTGTCGTTTCGAAGGGGATGACGAGTCCAGGCTCCTTGTCCTTGAGGCCGTATTGACTGTAGAACGGCTGGCAATAGCGGACGAAATCAGGATCGGTCTGGATATCCTCGACCCAGTATTTGGCCAGTTCTTGCGCCCAGGCTTCATCGCCCTTTTCGTCTCCAAGGATCCGGAAGCACTCGCGCCGGAGCGAGAACCAGGTGGCGTAGTTCTGCGGATTGTTGATGCCGAGCCGCGGCTTGAGCACTTGCCAGTTGGCGTCCATCTGCGCGAGGAGTCCGGCCAGCCCCGCATCGCCCGCCGAAGCCGAAATCGGCTTTCCGTCCGCATCGAAATCGCCGAGTGCGCGCGCGGCGATAATCTTCGCCTTGAATGCGTCACCGGCGGCGGGATCGCTCGAGAGAAGCGCCGTTTCGTAGTCGTAGGCCTGGGCCGCGAGAAAGACATAGCGCTGCGCAAGCGCGAAGCTCTGGCTGTAGCGGCTGAGCGCGGCATTGCGCTGAAGGCGGAAGAACATGTCATTGTAGCGGGCCTGGGCGATGCGGTTGGCGTGGACTTTGCGCGCGGCCTCGCGCTCGGCAAGGCAGGTCTCGCCTTTGGCCACCTCGGCGTTGTACGCTTCCACCGCCAGATTCATCTTGACAATGCTCGACTGCAAGTTCGATTCCGCCTCGTTGACGGCGCTCGCCCGTTCGCGGACGCCTTCGACGATGCTGTTGATCTGTTGGTAGTAGTCGATCCAGCAATTGATTTCATCGAACGCATACGAGAGCGCGATGCCGGGAATGCTGGAGGTGATAAGCGAATTCTTCAGCGTCATCTTGGATGCCGCCGTCGTGTTGTTCCCCGCCACCTCAATGGCGCTCATGGCAGCCTCCACAAAGGAACGCGGAGAGGTGATGACGGTCAAACCCGCACCGACCGTGGAGGGGACGGCATCTTCCACCGCCTGGACGCCCGCCTCGTTCAGGGTATTGAAATACTCCAACGAATTGAGCGCCATCTGGATGCCGGCTTCCTGATAGTCCGAAACCTGCTTGTATATCGCCACGCCCTGCTTGATTCCCGCAACGGAGAAATAGAGCCACGACATCATCGTGTCATAGAACGTCTCGAGTTCAAGTTTCTTGACGCGGCTGTCATACACGCGCTGGGCAATGAGATACTCCGAATACGCCACGAGGAAATCGGCATACTTTTCCTGAATCGTCCCTTGCGTGTAGCGCGTGCCGGTAATCCTCGACGGCTTGAGGATGATGCCGTTGGCCGAGCGCTCGAAGACGATGGACACCTCGTGTTTGTTGTTTTCGAGCTCCTTCGACACATTGTCGCCGAGTGCCGCGAACACGTTGTACCAGTGCCGGAGCTTGGTGAGCCCTGAATAATAGTTTAGCATGCTCGTTTGCGTATCGGGCAAATCGGTCAAGCCGAATTTCGCCAGATCCATCCACATGTAATGAATGAGGTCTGGTCCCGTGTAGCCCTGGACGTACGTGCCGCTCGGGCCGATGTCGTCGGAATAGGGCGTGCCGTAGTAGCCGATGAGTTCCTTCTCGAAGGCGGCTTCCTGCGCGGCGATGGCGTCTTCGTAGCTGTCGTTGGCCTCCTGCAGCATCCGCAGGCGGTTGGAATTCTCCTGCGCCACATCGAGCACCTTGCGCGCATTGTCGAGCGCGGTTACGGCGCGCTCGCGGATTTGTTCGTAATGGGTCTGGGTACCGTCGGACGCGCCGATCGGCGTGATGTCAAACGCAATGGCGCTGTCGCTGAGGCCCAGCGGATTCATCCCCGCGTCGAGTTCGTCGAGCTGGCGCTGGACGCGCTCGGCCTGGGTGCAGATTTCGGTAAGCTCGTCGACCGTGCCGCGGTCGATTCGCGTGAGGGCGCCGTCCTTGAACACTTCGTTGAATTCGGCTTCGTCGAGCAGATTGGCGTCGATCGGCAGCAGCGAATTGGCTGTCACCCAGTTGACGAGCGAACCATAGCCGCCACGCGCGGCCCACTCGCCGTAACCGAAGGCGCGCGTTTGATCTTCGTCAAGATAGCCGCTGCTGCCGCCGTTGTCGCGCCAAGCCTTGCGCGCGGTCAGATCGACGCAATCGGCCGCCGTCTTCGCGAGCTTCGCCGCCGCTTCCGAAAACTTCGCCTCTTCGTAGTAGTCGACATTGACCGTCGAATCGGCCACCACCATCTCGCCTTGCGCCACCGGCCAGGTGAAACAGGGGTTGCGGATTAGGCGATACCATCCTTTCAACGCCGAAAGGTAGTGTCCGTACGCATCGCCGTGTCCCTGCGGATAGAGCACCGCCGCCTGCTCTTCGCTGAGCGCGGTTGTCTCGGTGCCTTCAATATTGTAGTTGACGGCATAAGCGACCTCGCCGGCGGTAATGCCCTTGGTGAAATTCCACAGCAGCCGGTTGTAGTACGGCGCCATCGTGACAACGGGCGCCGATTCGCCCGAGCGGCCGCGCAAGAGCGCGAGCTCTTCGTCCAAGAGCGTCGGCACCTGGTTGTCGAAGCAAAAAAGCGCGGAACTAAGCTGCGCCGCCTCGACCTCGGGCGTATTGTCGCCCTCGAAGGCCTTGTTCGAGCCAATGCCGATCGTGGGGTTCTTGGCGTCGGCGTAGGCTTCGTCACCCAAGAGCGCGTACAGATCCTGTAGCCGCTCGACCGCCAGCAGCAGTTGCTTGTTGGCGTCGGTGTCGTTGATGCCGAGCGCAAGCGAAAGCGATTCGGCCTTGTTGAGAATCGTTTCGTACAGCTCGATGAGCCCCACCGAGGTCAGGTTATCCTGATTGAGCGCCACGTCGCCGGTGTAGGGACGGCCCGCGATCTGGATCATCGAAATCGGCGTTTCGACCTTGTTCTCGTAAAGGTCGGTCATGCGCTGGTTGAACGGCGTGATGTTGTTCAGAACACGTTGCACCCACCCTTCGGCAAGCGCCGGCGGCGCACACCATTCGGACCATTCCGCACCCATCGTGCGATAGGCCGGCGAATTGGTGGTGGCGCGATAGCGGCAAATCCAGTAGGTGTTGACCATGTTCGCGAGCGTATCGCCCTGCTCGCCGATGGTGAGGCGCACGTTGCCATGCCCGAGCGTGGTCGCATCGGGATCGTACCGGCGCGAATAGACGCCAAGATCGTCGTATTCCGACGGCACCGTGCCGTCGGCATTGGGTCGCGCCTTGCGCCATTCGAAATCGAAGCCGTCCGCCTCGCCGCCGAACCCCTCGGTGTACATCACCGTCAGCTGCTGCGAGAGCAGGTTGATTTCGTCCTCGCGCGTGACGATGCGCCCCTTGTAATACTTGGGCACGACCTTGATGACGTGCATGTTGATCGGGTCGCCCTCGGTGACGCCCATCACGGCATTGGTCGCATCGTTTTCGATGAGCGTGACGTAGTTTGTGCCACCCATCGCCGCCAGCGCATAGTGGTCGACCGGCGCGTAGTCGGTGCGGATTTCGCTGTTCGCGATGGTGGCTGTGTTCGGGCGCACCGCAGCAACCGCAAGCAGATCCACGGCCTGCCGCCACTCGGCGTAGGTCGCAGCCTCGCTCGCGGCAACATCCGGCGCAACGAGCGCCAACACCTTCTCGCGGTCCTGACGCGACAGGACGTTGGGATAGAGAATCGTCGCCCCCGCCGACGAGCTCTCGCGTTCGCCGATGAAACAGAGCTTGCCGTTGGTGCCATCGAGATAAAGCCGCTTGGAAAGGTGCGGCGGCAATTCGGTGAAATAGTATTTGCCGCTTTTCGTAGTCAATCCCCCGTTCTTGTCGGTCGAGAAGCCCAGTTTCTGCAGCTTCTCAAAGGCGAACGGAACGCTTTGCAGAACCGTCGGGTCGCTCAATAGAACGACATCCTCCGTCTCGGTCGGATCGGGGTAGACAACCGCCATCGACTTCGCGTTCCAGACTTCCGGCAAACCGTCGGCGGACGTCGTCAGCGTCTGGCCAATGCGCATTTCCGGCACGTTCTCGGGCCACAAGACGTTCCACGTCCAGGTGGCAGGCGGCGCCAGCAACGGATTCGTTTCCTGCCCGGCCTGCCGGTCGAGCAGCGCCAGCCACGGAATCGGGTCGCCGACGGCCGGTTGCTGCGCGGCGGAAAGTTGCGGAAAATCGAATCCGTCCTGCATCGCATAATACTTGTGGAAGCCAAGCGTACCGGCCGCCCGCGCCCAGATCTGTCCCTTGCGGTCGCGATAGGCGACGCCGGGCTTGCCCTTGGCGCTGTCCCAGAAGTCTTCCTCCAGCCACGGATTCTCGAAACTGTCGAACGGATGAGGTCCGGGCAACGCCCGGCCCGCCGTGCAATCCGCCCCAAGCGTGCGCCAGACGTCGTTGGTCAGCACGACCTCGTACATCTGCAAGAAGGCGCGTCCGTCAGCACGGTATTCGACAAAGGCCGCCGGGGGCGGCGCGTCGTCTTCGTTGAGGTCGGTGCGGAGCGCCCAGGTGACGTAACCGCCGGAGCCGGGCAACACAAGCGCATGCTCTTCGTTCGGATTGTAGCCGGGTTTGGCCGGATCGTTCTGGCGATAGATGACCGGCGTCTCGTCGGCCGCGATCACCCCCGTGCCGCGCGCCGGTGCGCCAGGCTCGACAAAGGCCACGTTGATGGCCGCACACTCTTCGCCGTGGACACGCTCGACAAAGGTGCGCAGATCGAACTCGGTGTTTTGGATGAGCGGGTTGAGGTCGATGCCTTTGCGGAAGGTGTAGTAGCCGGTCAGATTCGCTTCTTTGCCGGAGAGAACCGTATGACGCGAAGATTCGATTTCTTCAGCCGTCAGCACCCGCGACCGGAAGGCGACCTCCGCCACCTCGCGGCCCACGGCGGCGCAGGCGGAATCGTCCGTCGCCGCACTGGCCGGATTCGCGCCAAGGACGTTTTCTTCTAGATATTTCGACAAGAGCGGCGCCAGCGCACTGTTGGCACAGGCGGCTGCCGCTTCGCCGTCCAGATAGAGCGTCGCGCCCGCAGCATTGAAGGCGAGCGCAATATGCGTCCATTCATTGACCCGCTCGACCTCCGGCATCGGGGCGGCAAGCACCTCCTCGCCAAGAGATCGCACGACCAGCCGTCTGTCCCCTTCGATCGCAATCGACAGCGGCGCAATGCCATAGTCTTCTTGGTCAGACTCCAGCTCGAGGCCGAGCCATAGCAGCGCAGAGGGCTGATTGACGTTTTCCGCGCCGCCCTCGTCGAAAATGCCGCTGCGCGTCCAAAAGGAAATCGTGCCCTCCCCGGACGGGAAGTAGCGACGGTCAGCAAGACGCAAAAGCGCATGGCGATTATCGAAATAGGCAGCGCCGTTCTGCTGATAGATCGTCTCGTTGGCGCTCCCCTGCTGGGACGCAATGACAATCTGCGGCATTTCGTTCGCCTCCGGCCAAATCGGACGGTACACCTGCGGCAATACGGGTACGGTGATTTCCGCCGGAGCATCTTCGCCGACACGCGCCTGTTCGCTCCACCATACCTCGATCGTCTTGCCGTCCGCAGCAATCGCGTAAATCGCCGATGGCGCATTCGTCGTCGATGTCGACGAACCGGACGAAGTCGTATTGGTCGCGGCGTTCCCTTGGTTTTCGTAGTAGAGATTGACGTCGTAGGTTTGCGCCGAAACCGGCTTGTAAATGTAGCCCGCAATATCGCTCTCGGCACCGAAGAATACGCCGTCGGCCGTGCCGGATCGCGAGCCGGACCGCAGCCTCAGCTCGCGCCCGACCGTGATGCGGCTCGGCTTGAGCGTGTAATAATCGGCGTTGCTGCGGAGAATCGAATGGATCGGCAGGAACCAGACATTGTCCTCGGCTTCGAGCCGCAACAGCGACCAACCCTCGCCTTTGGTGTAGAACGAATTGTCGCCCTCGACGGCCATCGCGTGGCCTTCGGGCTCCTGGTATTTCTGCAGCTCGGCCGTATAGACTTGATCGAGATGGATTTTCGCGCCGTAATCGAGCGTGCCGTCGGCGCCCTGCACGTCGCCGCGCACGTAGATCTGTCCGTCCTCCGGCCAATCGTTCTCGTACTGATCATACTCGAACGGCCATTGTACGCCCATCACATCGGTTTCCATCCAGTAGACCGACGCGAGCCACCGCTCGCCAACCGTCGGACGCAACGGAAAAACGGAATTGTGCTTCGGGGAATACGAGTGGCGCCCCGTATGCTGGTAAAGATAGTTGCCGCGATTGTCGGTCGCATCGCCAATGCCGGTCGAAACGCGCGGCACGAGCCCTTCGATCGGATAGCCCTGGCCGTCAGGCTTGAGCGCCTCGCCGATGACGCCGCGCCGCGCAATGGCCTCGGGCTTGCGCACTTCGACGACTTGCACCGCGAGAATGTTGGAATAGCTGCCGGTGTCGTAATAGACCATCACACACTGGCCCGAAAGCTGCCCGGCCGCATACAAAACCTGCGACTCGGGGTCGACGTACAGACCGCTGACAATCTTGTTCTTCGTCTCCTGGGCGACCCCTCCGGTGATGTTCGTCTCGGTGCCGTAGCGCAAGGTCAACAGCTCGGTATTGCCCATGAACTTCACGAACTTGCCCGCAAGCGAAATCGGCGGGGCATTGTAGGGCGAATCCGTCCAGTAGATGCGCCGCGGACGACCCGAACCGCTCATCGCGACCGTGTAGGTCATCTTGTTGGTCGAACCGTCTTGCAGAATCCACTCGAATGTCTGCGAGCCGCCGGCGACTGCGTAGACCCCGGGATCGTTCCGGTCGGTATTGAAAAGAAAGCCCGAAACGCCGCCGTTCTCTTCCGTCAACTCGCAATAGCGGTTGTAGGTCGCATACCAGTCGACATTCTCCGGCGCATCAATCCGGTCGGAAAGATAATACTCCGGCTTGGCGCGTTCCCAAGAAAAGCCCACTTCCGCTTCCGCCAGCAGAATGTCCATTCCGGTCGCGTCCACTTGTTCGTTGGCCGCATCGACGACGGAAAAGCCGGCGGTCGCAATGAAGACCGCATTGGAAGCGAGCCATTCGTTCTCCTCCGGATCGCCAGTATCCCGAATCTGCGCCGGACGCGGCGAACCGAGCGTATAAGTCGGCGACTCGGCAAATGCCGGCGCGAAAAGTCCGGCTGTCGCCGCCGCCAACAGGAAAAACTTTCTCATGGGACCCCCTTCTTCATGCGAGCCTTAAAGCTTCATGATGAAACAAAGCGCATAATACGGCGGACGGTTTTCGTGCGGCTGGCCGCCGCCGGTCGAAGACGTGATAAAATACGCCGAGTTGCCCGATTTTTCGCTGTCGGCATCATAACCGCTGCTGTAATAAGCGATGTTGGCGCGGACACTGAGCTGGTCGTCGCCAAAATAATTGTGCGTATGGCTCGGGATTTCCATGACATTCAAGGTTACTTTTTCGGCGCCGCCGGTCGCACCCACGCCGTAGGCACGCCCCGCCCCCACGATGAAGCGGTCGCGCAAATCGGGCGTGCCGTTCGCGCCGTTGCAGAGCGCCCAGCCCGAAGGAATCGAGGCCTGACTGCCGCTCCACATTACGATGACGCCTTTGGGAACGACCGCAGAGACACCGCCGATTGTGAAGGTGGCGTCCGCCGGCATGGCTAGCGAACCGCCGGTGAGATTCAGCTCGCCCGTGACCCGCACATCGCCGGCAAGCACCGCGCCATCCGTCACCGAGAGCGTCTTGACGGTGTTCGTGCCGTTGACGACGGCATTGCCCGTCGTTTCCGTTGCGTTGAAGGTGGCCTTGCCGGTCACCGTGAAATCGCTTTTCGCAAGGCTCACGTCATACGCGTAGCTCGCAAGCGGCACGGAGAGAATCTTCTGGCGCGGACGGATTTCGCCCGACGAGCCTTGCACCGTCAAGCCGATATACAGCGTCGCGCCCGCATTGGCCGCAATCACGGCGTCCAGCTCCTGATCGAGCCCTTCGATCGCACTGCCGGCGGCATCGCTCAATTCGACGTTGAACAAGCCGTCGTCATCGAGCAGCACCGAGCACTTGCGTCCCCAAAGCGCCGTCTCGCCTGCAGGACTGTCGTAAATCCGGAACGAAATCACCTGATTCTTCGCGCCGACCGCCTCGCCCGTCGCGCTGCGCAAAACGCCCTGATACGAGAACGACGTCGCCGCCGCCGCTACGCCGGCAGCAATCATGCCCGCCAATGCCATCATCAGTTTTTTCATCGTTGTCTCCTTAAGGTGGTTGTCAATCGAAATTAGGGATAAATTGTTTTGCTGTATGCTTCACTTCTCAACGCTCGCCGAGCTGATGCGCTTCATCGTGAACTTGCCGCGCGCACGGAGCGTACCTTCGTGCCGGAGTCCGTCAAATTCCCATGTGAGCACGCCCGTCAAGGTTTCATCGGGATTCCACGCCGTGCCGGACGTGCCGTCCCAGGCAAACTCTACCAGATTGGTAATCGAAAACGATTCCGGCTTGATCGTTCCGGCATAGTTCTCGAAATCGTCGCCCGAGGGCGAAGGCGTCTCGAAATCAAACCGTTTGCCGTCATGCTGCGGATGCAGCGCATGGCGCATCGGATTGACGTTCGAGGTTTCGCCAACCGTAAACCGGAAACCCGCCGTCGTGCCAAAGCTGCCGGATGCGGCCGGAACCTTCACCTGGTCGGTCGGCAGAAAGGCCGTGGAAACCCGGCGCGGCTCCGCAAGTTTCACGTCGCTCGTCTCCGATCCGGCAATGACGTGCAGCACCCCTTCCGAATCGCGCCCGTACCAAAACCGCTGCAACAGCGTCATCGCGCCTTCACGATCCACATACAACGGAAATCGCACTTTCATCGTGCCGCCGGCGGGGACTTCCGTCGTCGGAATGGAGACTTCCTCGCGTTGCACTTCGTTCGTGACCACCATCGTTTCGCCCGTCACCGAATCGACGACATTGGTGATTTCCAACACCGTGTTCGTGACCGTCACCGGTGTTCCGACGAAGGTGACGGTATCCAGTTCGGCAGAGGCAAGCCAGATCCCCTTTGGCCAGGCGTTGGCTACGGCCTCGCCTCCATCGCTCGTCGCCTCGATGGGTAGCGTGACCTGCATCGACGAACCGCCGTCGACATCGGTAATCTTGAGCAGTCCGCCGTAGTACGTCCCCGCCGTGCCGGAAAGCCGGTTGCGGTCGAGCGCGATTTGCAATTTGACCGTTTGGTCGGCCTCGATTCTGCCGTGCCAGGGAGCGGTGACCGAAAACGCCTCCCATTCATTGGTCGCGGCCGCCGTCACCGTTGTCGCATCCTTGATCATCAAACCGGGCACAACCGGCGGAATATCGCCCAGCTCTGCGGCAATGCCCCGGTCGAGCGCCACTTGCACCGTCCGCGCAAGCGCGCCGTCATTGCGGATGGTCAAGGTCGCAAGCGCCGTCTCGTTGCCAAAGTCGATGCCGCTCGCCGGCGCAACGTTCAATACGCCGCTCCAATCGCTCACCTTCGACGAATCGGCCAAAATCACCGCACCATTGCCGATGTCCATGTCTCCATAGACTTTGGTGAACTTCGGCGCGGCACGATCCAAACCCCACATGATTTTATATTCGGTATTGTCGACGTCGGAGCCGTTCAAATAGTCGGCAATCGTCGTTTCGCCATACGAAGAGATGCCGACGAAATTCATGGCATCCTCGGAGGACGTGCGGTGCCAAGTGATCGCCGGCGCAACGGGTCTTCCGTAAACCATTCTCGCCGCCATCGCATTGGTCGCAAAACAGACGCAAATGGCATTGCCCGGCAACGCGGCAATCGTCGAAACACCGCTCCCGCTCCGATACCATACCTTGTAGCCGGATTCCGCCGATCCTTCCGAAGAGGCCTGGCCACTGTACTGCCGCGTCTGCCGGAACGCCGCCGGATCGTAGACACCGACAAAATCGACCGGCCAATCCGCAAACAGCTCATCCGCCGGATGGTCGGGCGCGACATTCAGGTAAATTGCATTCCAACCGCTGTCGAGTTTGACCGCTTGGCCAAATTTGACCGTGTCGGCCTCCAAGGACGAAATGCCGGACAGCCATACCATTCCGGCAACGGCTATTTTCCGGCATTTGATCATTGCTTGCCATTTCTTATCGCACGAGGCCATTTCAAAACCCTTCTTTCGAGACATCTGCGACCTAGCCACCCGGCTTGGCAAACCCGCAGAATACTCGGTTTCAAGACCCCTTCATTCTAACTATTTACACCTCTGGCCGCAACAAAAAACAGAAGCAAAACAGCAGGTCTCGGTTTCCGCAGATAGGCCGATTCCCGCTGCTCGGCCATCAAACTTCGGATTTACTTC
>JBJEVW010000041.1:0-5044 GCA_051884735.1 Kiritimatiellia bacterium
ACCTAAAAAGTCCCAACAATTTGGCCAAAAGTCCAAGATATCGTGTCCAAATACACCAGTGCCAATATTAGGCTACCATCGCGTGGGCGGTAGACCCGGCGGCCAATAATACCCCAAGACCCTGTTGCGGTGATGATGGTGCCCGGATTTTCCTTCGCTCCAGAACAACGCTCTACCGATTGCGCCGCGTGGTGTGAGAAGAGGGTTTCGTGAAACGGTTTATCGACTAATAGATAAAATATTCGTAAAGTTTGCATAAATTTAATTTATGCGATAATAAAACTATTCAAGCCGGTAAAAAAAAGTCTTGCATTTTGTTTTTTGCGGGACTAGGATTGCGCCGAACAAGGGGCAAGCGATCCATTTTCGTTTGCCGGACTTTGTTTTTATCAATAGGATGGAAACTATTATGGCATGCAAGAAAAACAACAAGGCGGCTCCAGCTGCCAAAGCGGCTCCTTCTGTCAAGAAGGCCACTTGCAAACGGAAGGCGGCTTCTGCGACGAAGCCGTGTGAACTTCCCACCGCGGCTCCCAAGAAGAAGGTGTCCAAGAAGGAACCTGTTGTCCTTACGGTTCAAGCCGATGTCGGCAGCAAAGTCTTTCTGGCCGGATCATTCAATGATTGGGATCCCACCGGGATTGAGATGACGGATAAAGACGGGAATGGGGTTTATACGGTTGCCATCAACCTTGATCCCGGCATTTACGAATACAAGTTCGTGATCAACGGAACATGGACGCTGGATCCCGATCCCGATCGCGATTGGACGCAGAATGGTCTTGGTACGTTGAACAGCGTTCTTCGCGTTTAGCGGACAGCACGGCAATTCTGATGCAAACACTGGGCGGAGCGATCTGCCTAGTGTTTTTGCGTTTCAAAGGGGTATAGGGCGATGGGGCGGGAGGGGGGCGGCCAGAGGAGGGTGCGCAGGGTCTGCGCCCGGCAAGACCCGGAGGAGGGACGGCGGCCTGAACTTGGTTTTGGACTGCTGCCGCTGCTGGTTGCACACATGCAAATTTACACCTTGAAGGAAGTTTTGGCTTGCGCAGGCTGAGGTTGCTCCACGGAGCACGCGATGGTGCGGGGGAAAACACTTGCGGCGGATGGAACCGCTGTATGCAAAACGCGAAGTGTGTGCGGGATGGCGGCGTGAGTGGCGAGCCGCCATAGGCGATAGGGGGACATCGCGCCCTGCTGCATCGGGACTGCGCAAGAAGGAACCGGCGCAGGTATTGCGGCAATGGAGCGCAGCCAAGGGGAACGCGGGGGAGTTTTTGATCATTGCAGAGGATGGAAAAGTGGAGTAAAATTCAAGCAGTTTCTCAGCTCGGAAGAGGTCTTTGCTTATGATGGACTCGCGAGTTGCAACAGGGAATAAAGCTGCCATGAAAGAACAAGTCACATTTACCAAAACGATTGATGTTCGCTATGAAGTCGACCTCCTGGTGGTCGGTGCGGGGCCGGCCGGAATTGCTGCGGCGATTTATGCGGCGCGGCGTGGATTGACGGTTCGTTTGATAGAAGCGGGTTCTTGTTTGGGGGGGCTAGGGACTGCGGGCATGGTTCCGGCGTTCATGCCCTTTACGGATGGCGAGCATTTTCTGGCGGGCGGTTTTGGGCGCGAGCTTCGGGATCGGCTGATTCAGGATGGCGGAATTTTCATTCCGAAGGACGGAAAGTTGCGGAATGACAGCATTCGCGTGGAGGGATTGAAGCGCACGTACGAGCAACTCTTCGAGGAAGAGAAGATTGCGTACACCTACCACACCAAGCTCATCGATGTGATCAAGACCGATGCAACGCATGTCGGTCTGGCGATTGTGGCAGCCAAGTCGGGGGTTTATGCAATTCGCGCGAAAGCGTTTGTGGACGGCTCTGGCGATGGCGATTTGTGCGTATTGGCGGGTGCCGACTATGAATATGGCGATGACGAGGGCAATGCGATGCCGGGTACGCTTTGCACGCTATGGGGGGGCATTGACTGGAAGACGGTGTATGGTCCGGAGGGGCGCGGCTATGCGCAAGAGCGCATTGAAGAGGCGATTAAAGATGGCGTTTTCACATTGGAGGACCGGCATTTGCCGGGCATGTGGAGAGTCGGCGAAACGCTTGGCGGCGGAAACATTGGGCACACCTTCGGTGTCGATGGTACGGATGAGGTATCGCTTACGGAAGCGTACATTTGGGGGCGCAAATCGATTCGCGAATACGAGTATTTCTACAAGCATTATATGCGTGGATTCGAGGATATGGAGCTGGTCTATACCGCACCGCTCATGGGGATTCGCGAATCGCGCCGCATTGTGTGCGATTACACGCTCAATTTCCGGGATTTCAATGCCCGTGCGATTTTCGATGATGAGATCGGAAGGTTTTCGTATCCCATTGACATTCATATTGCCAAGCCGGACAAGGCGAGCTTTGAGGAATTCAAGAAGAATCTGCATACAACATTGGGTCGCGGGGAGAATTACGGCATTCCGTACCGGTCGCTGTTGCCGGTCGGATTGGACAATGTGTGGGTAGCGGGTCGCTGCATTGGTGTCGATCGTCCGATGCAGGCTTCGATTCGCGTCATGCCGTGTTGCTACATTACGGGGCAGGCGGTTGGTGCTGCTGCGGCGCAGTACGTGAAGGCCGCGAAGGCGTCGTCGCGTGCGATTGATGTTCGTGCGTTGCAGGCGACGCTAAAGGAATCCGGCGCGTATTTACCGAACTGCTAAGCTAAGCTAAGCGCGTTTTATGCAGTGGTGCGCACTCTTGGTGCGCATGGGGAACGGCACGAGTGGCGAGCCACTCGTGCGATAAGGCCATTGTGCCTTGCCGCCATTCCGCGCGGCCGCGGGATAGGGGATGAGAGACTAAGAGAGTGGGGAGAGTTCTTCGGCGAGTTCCGAGAAATAGAGATTCAGATAATCGGGGGAGAAGGCGGAGGCGTGCGGGAGGAGGAATGTATTGGGGGAAAAGCGGAGCGGACTGGTAGCGGGGAGGGGTTCCTGTTCAAAGACGTCGAGGACGGCGCCTGCTATTTTGCCGGTTCGAAGGAGGGGAATGAGCGCGTTTTCATCGATGAGGTTTCCGCGCCCGTAGTTATGAAGGATTGCCGTTGGTTTGAGAAGGGAGAGACGGGCGGCGTCGAGCAGGTGGGTAGAGCCGGTATCCGAGGGAACGATTCCGACGACATGGTCGGCTTCGGGGAGGAGGGAATCGAGTTCATCAACGGTGGCAACCATGTCGGTTGGGCGCAGAAAAGAGGGGGCGGGGTGTGGAGTGCGGGTGATGCCGATGATCCGGCAGCGGAACGGAAGGAGCATCTGTGCGAGGGTTTTTCCGATTGCGCCGAAGCCGAGGATGAGAATGGTTTGCAGGGCGAGGCGGCGTACGGATTGCGCGTAGGCTTTGCGGGGCCAGGGATCGGGTCGGGGATCGCCATGCATCAAGGGGTGGAAGGGGAGAATGCCGCGGGAAAAGCCGAGGATGGAGGCGAGTGCGGTTTCAGCGATGATGGCGCCGTGGAAATGTCCGTAATGGAGCGTTGTGCCTGATGGGGGCGTGATATGGAAATAATCGCGTCCGGCGGCGGGTGTGAAGAGATCGAAAACGGGTGCTACGTGTGTGAACCAATCCTGCCGAAACGTCCAGACGACGGCGGCGCGTGCGGAGGGAAGGCATTGGAGGAATTCTGCCTCTGTTGCGACGGCTTGGAGGCGCCAATCCTGCGGCAATTGTTGGCGAAGAAATTCCAATTGGCTTGCGGTCGGTTGAAAGCTCTCAACGGCATTAGGAAGGAAAATGAGGAGATTTTTCATGGCAGAGGCGGAGAAGGAAGAAAGGAAAAAGCCCGGAGCCGGGAGACCGGTCCGGGCCGTGTGGAAGGAGGCGAATTGTCGTAAAGGGGAATCCGATCAGAGAATCGGGTTTCCGACCTTTCGTGCGCGGCGCGGGTGGTCGACATCGTTGCCGAGCGCATTACCCGTTGCGATGAGCAGGCGCCAACCGGCGGCGAGGCGCAGGAGCCAATCGAAATCGGGGACGGAGGGGATTTGGATGGTTGGGAATGAGGTATTGCGGGAGGAGATGCAAAGAACGGTGCATCCGACCTCGCGCTGGAAGATTTTGGCTGTATTGGCGTCTTCGGATTCGAATGGATTGACGAAGACGATGACATCGCGGGAGGACATGACCTCCTCGGGACCGTGGTAGCAGTAGGTTCCCTCGAAGAAGGCGGAAGGCTTGGAGCAGATTTCGTTTGTCTTGAGGGTCAGTTCTTCCGCGACGCCATCATTGACGCCGGCGAAGAAAAGGATCCGGGCGGCGGCGATGCGGTTGATGAATTCCGGATCGATCTCCATGGCGAAGATTTCATCGAAAGCATCGGCGGCGCGGAGTGCGTTTGCGCGGAGGTCGCGGCCCTCGGCGGCGGCGATGGAGGCGATGGTGAAGAGGGTTTGTTCCGCGATAGATTTGGAAGCGGCGACCGCCTTTTCGGCACCCGCCTTGAGGACATAGGCGTGGGGGGATTCTTTTGCGAGCGGGGAGTCCGCGTTGCTGGTGACGCCCCAGATGTCGCGATGACCTTCGGCGAGGAGTTTGCGGAGAAGCATCGACGTTTCCTTGGTGCAGCCGGAATTCGAGCCAAGGAGAACCGTATCCTTCGAGAGGTTGTATGTCATTGCCTGATAGGAGCCTTGGGTGCGAACGACGAGATTGCTGTTCCAGCGCCACGCGGCGTCCTGACCCTGATGGCCGGGGAGGATTCGAGAGGAGCCCTCGCCAGAGATGAAAAGGCGGCCGGATTTTTTCAGCGACTCGCCGACCTGCGCGACGGCGTCCCAATCGAAAGCACGGAGCAAGGTGGCGGTTTCGCCCATTTCAGACTGTAATTGACTCATGTTTGTCGTGATAAGATATGGTGAAAGAATCGGGGGAGTGAAACGGCGGAAAAGGAATGGGATGTCAGCTCATCCAGGAAAACCAGTATTGGAAAACGAGGTTGGGGCGGATATTGCGGACTTCGATTTGTTCCTGAAGGCGCTGAGAG
>JBJEVW010000042.1:0-5035 GCA_051884735.1 Kiritimatiellia bacterium
ACGAGGGCTTTTTTGAGAGAATGACGGATGGTTTGGCCCCGTTGACGCATGGCTTCCATCGGGAAGTGTCTCCAGAGTTGTTCGTGAATGGGAACGTTATCGGGTTGATTTATGACGGGGCGGTCCCCGAAAGAACTCGTCTCCTGACGCATTCCATGAGCAAATGATGTTAGCGCTGTAGTCAGAAGAATAGAAACATTCAAGACATTCCGTGCGTGGTCACCATGTGCGGCGAAGGCTCACACAAAAAAAAAAGGGGATAAGGGTGCATTCCGATTCCGTCTTGAGACATTACGCCGTTTTGGGTAGGATAGGTTTATCATATGCGCAGTTATATCATCAGACGGATTCTGCAAATCCTGCCGACACTTCTCGGGGTGACGCTTCTCACTTTTTTCCTCTTTTCGGTGGTAGGCGGCTCTCCTGCTGCGTTGGTTCTCGGAAAAAACGCTTCGGCGGAGGCATTGGCAGAATACGATCACCAGTTCGGATATGATCGACCGCTGGTTCTTCAATATCTATCCTATTTGGGCGATTTGTGCAGAGGGGATTTTGGAGAATCGATCGAATACAAAGTTCCTGTATGGTCGGTGTTGCGGGAGGGAGTTGGCGTATCGCTCTCGTTGACTGTCCCCATTTTGGTTTTCGGAACGGTTTTGGCGTTGTCGATCGGACTTCTCTGTGCTGCGCATGCCGGGAAACGGTTTGATCGCTGCATGTTGGGCGGAACGACGATCTTGATGAGTGTCAACTATGTGATCTGGGTTGCGGCGGGGCAGTATTTTCTGGCCTATCGACTCGCACTGTTTCCGCTTTGGGGATTTGAAAATTGGACTTATTTGCTTTTGCCGGTCCTGATTGGAGTCGTGAGCGGTTTGGGACCCGACGCCCGTTTTTACCGGACAGTCGTGTTGGACGAGATGAGGAAGTCTTATGTCCGGACCGCAATCGCGAAGGGACTTTCGCCCACGCGCATCTTGTATTTGCACATTCTGAAAAACAGTCTGATTCCGGTTGTGACCAATCTAAGCCTCGCCGTTCCGTTTCTGTTTACCGGAAGCATTCTTTTGGAAAGCTTTTTCGGCATTCCCGGGTTGGGTGGAATCGGTCTCAATGCCGTCAATGCCAGTGATTTTCCGACGCTTCGTGCGGTTGTCGTTCTGGGGGCTGTTCTGTACCAAGTCGCCAATCTGTCTGCCGATTTGATTTGCGCCTGGATCGATCCGCAGATTCGGCTTGTCGAAAGATGACAAAAACGCGTTTGGAGAGTAGGATTGCACACATGAGAAAAGAAAGTCAAGTCTGCGCCTTCCAGCAATTTGAGAAAGAATGGGCTGAACTGTCTTCCGTTTTGGCTTCTCTCGACAAAAAGGAAGAGGTTGCCCAATTTCTTGGGGAGATTTGCACCACAAAGGAATGCGTAGATTTTGCCAAGCGGTGGGCTTTGATGAAGGAACTTTTGTCGGGAGTTCCTCAACGTACAATCGCACGAAAGTTGCAAACCAGCCTCTGCAAAATCACGCGTGGCGTACAGTATTGCAAATCCGGAGAATCGATTTTGCGGCGGTGTGCAGAAGAATGTATACGCCATACCGACGGAAAATAGAAAGAAGTCGTGTCCGCATTTCAGTTGGCAGATTGTCTCGGAAGGGATCATCTGCCGAGAGAAAGGTCTTGAAGTGTTTCAATATGCGCCAAAATCATTGTATCACGATGCGGCGCACGAGTGCCGGCGGCATTTCGGAAAGAAACATTTTCCTTTTGCTACATTGTCAATGATCGTTCCCCATTGACAATGCTCGTTTCCCCTTTGCCCAGAGGATTGCGAATGGTGCATCCAATCTGCGCACTGGAACGTCGACACTCAACGTTTCCCGTGGATTGGAACGGAAGCGTATGTGTGCATCGCAAAGAAAGCGTGGCTACAAGCGTTCATCGCATCGGTATTGTGGCGTCAGGGAAAAGACAGGCGCCGGAGAATGTCGATTCCATTTGCGAGGCGATGCGCGAAATCCGGCAATCGATTTTTGTCGGGAGGAAAGGTCGGTGATTGCGGGTATTGCAGAGATTCTGCTAGTCTTGCCGGCAACTCGCCGAAAGGTCTCGCCATTCGAAAGGAATGTATGGTTGTTATTTCTGAAATCAAGCAGCGGTGGATGATGACGTTCAATCGTGCATTGCCGAAGGAGCGTCGGGTGTTTGCGTGTTTGGAGGCGGTGTTCATGCCCATCAGTTTCCTGACACTCTTCACATTGGCCTTGTTGCCGGTTCTCGGGTGGTGCGGCGTTGTGGTACCGGGCTGGTTGCGGGGGCCGCTCATGACGGTTCTTGTCTCGGCGGCAGTCGGCTATCTAACCAATTGGATTGCGATTGAGATGCTTTTCAAGCCCTATTATCCAACGGGGCGGCATCCCTTCACATGGATGACCTTTGGATATTGGCGGCAGGGGCTTGTTCCGAAGAACAAAAACCGGATCGCCGCCGTGATGGGCGAACAGGTGGCAACCAAGTTGCTCCAGCCCGAAAAGATGGCGGACGATTTATGTTCGATGGTGGGCGGAGTCTTGCGAAATGAGACAGTAATCGTTTCAATCCGGGACAGCGTGCAACGCATGATCGCCTCGCACGACAAGGAGATTGCTGCATTTTTGGCGCCGAAGATCGAATCGGCGCTCGTTGCGGAGATCGACCGGTTGGTGACGGCGGAACGAATCGAATCGTTTTGGGAGGAACATATCGAGCCGAAGTTGCAGTCCGTTGAAACGCGCGACAAGATAGCCACGATTGTCATCGCCGCATTGGAGAAGCGATCGGCGGAACTGGCCAAGAAAACGAAACCGCTCATTGTAAAAGCCCTTGGCGACTGCATAAAAGAGAAGGGGGGAATGGTCGGGGAGTGGTTGTCACCGATGGCGGAGAAACTTGCAGATGCCCTCGTCAGCCGAAAAACATTGGAGGACGGACTTCGCAAATGGCTGAAATCGCCGGAGACGGTTCCGGCCCTCCGGGATGAGCTTCTGCAGTTTGTCCGGTCGATACGCGACTATGTGAAGTCGGACGAGAGCCGTAGCGCGCTTGACTCTTTCGTGGAAGAGATTCGCACGGCCTTCAAGGAGTATGTACGGAGCTATCTCGAGACGAATTTGGCGATGGTTTCCGGTCAGCTACTCAAATCGAAAGCGTTGTGGAAGAGCGTTGCCGAGATGATTCCGACATTCCAACCCGAGCTGGAGCGGCTGATTCGAACGGAAGGGCTTCCGCAGATTATGCAAAAGCTAGATATTCAAGGACGCATCAAACGTGCGGTCGACAAGATGGAGGTAGCCGAATTTCACGGAATGATCAACGAAGTAGCGGCCCAGCATCTAGGAGCGATTCAGGTACTCGGCTATTTGCTGGGTGCAGCGGCCGGCGCACTGACGCTTTTGGGGTAAGCCACCGAAACGGGGCGCGGGCATGGCGCTCGATATGCGACCTTGCGTGACAACATCGACATCCATCATCCGCGAAAGTTCCTTGCTTTCTCGATGATCGGAGCGGGCTTTTCGGGCGGCGGAACCTTCCTTTTTCCGATGATTCTTAGCCGGCATCGGCCTCGGCGCCTCGTCTGTGTGAATTGACCCGAAAAGTCTGAAATGATAGAATCCGCAACCAAATCATCGCCCCGGCGGTTTCATGGAATGAACGCCTTTGCGGCTACATTTTTGCGGTTGTTCGGGGACATTTTCACAGACAACAAAGAGATTGATTTACAATGACGTACGAAGGCGCGAAAAAGTTGCTTGCCGAGAATGGACAAGAGCATGTATTGCAGTTTTGGGATCGGTTGAGCGAGGCTGAAAAGGCTTCCTTGCTCGAGCAGATCGAAGGACTCGATTTTGTTGCGGTTGCAAAACAGAAAGAGATTTTGGCGTCGAGTCTGGCCGGAACGGCGAGTGGCGGCGAAAAAGCCCCGATGGAGCCGGCGCCGGTCACGGTTCTTCCGGACAACGAGCGAGCGGAAATCGCGAAGATTGGCGAGCATGAGCTCAAGGCCGGGCAGGTCGGTGTTTTGCTGGTGGCGGGCGGCCAGGGATCGCGACTTGGATTCGATGGGCCGAAAGGCTGCTATCCGGTCGGGCCGCTGACTGGCGAATCGCTCTTCTATTTCCATGCGCGCAAGATTTTGGCGCTTTCGAAGAAATACGATGTTCCGGTGCCTTGGTACGTCATGACCAGTCGCACGAACGATGCCGATACACGTGCCTTTTTCGAGAAGAACGGCTATTTTGGTCTCAATCCAAAAGACGTTTTCTTCTTTACGCAAGGCATGTGGCCGGCCTTGACGACGGAAGGAAAGATCATCTTGGATCAGCCCGGACACATCTTTTTGGGGCCGGATGGACATGGCGGCATGCTGGCGGCGCTGGAGCGTTCCGGTGCGCTTGAGGACATGCAGAAGCGCGGCTTGCGGACGGTTTTCTATTTCCAAGTCGACAATCCGATGGTTGACATTGCCGATCCGGCATTCATTGGTTTCCATGTCCGCAGCGGTGCCGACGTTTCGGCGAAAGTGTGCGCCAAGCGCGATCCCCAAGAAGGACTGGGTGTCATCGTGGAGCGCAATGGGCGCACGGAAATTGTCGAATACACCGAGTTTACGGAAGAGCAGAAGAACGAGCGTCTTCCGGACGGGGAGCTCCGGTACAAATATGGTTCGGTTGCCATCCATGTCTTCTCGGTCGATTTTCTGGTCCATGAAACACATGCGGGCCTACCGATTCACATTGCCCACAAGAAGATTCCGGTGGTACAAGCGGATGGAACGGTTGACAAGCCGACGGCACCCAACGGGTACAAATTCGAGAAGTTCATCTTTGATTGCCTGAAGGACGCCAAGGTTTGCTCCTGCCTCGCTTTCGACCGGACGCAGGAATTTTCGCCCGTCAAGAATGCGGAAGGAAACGATTCGCCTGCCAGTTGCCGTTCCGATCTCTCCCGCAAATGGGCTCGTTGGTTGGAGGCGGCAGGGGTGAAGCTTGAAACGGATGCGAAC
>JBJEVW010000043.1:0-5001 GCA_051884735.1 Kiritimatiellia bacterium
AGATCCCGACCAGTATAACGCGCCAAAACAAGCCAATATCCGAATTGCCAACCATTGACCATGCACCCCTTCATGAACGTCATTATCCATCAGATTGCCGCTACTGTCAATTGATTATCGGATTTTGAAAAAAGAGGTGAATTGGCAAAGTAGATGCCCATAGGGTATGGGCATTTAGCTTATAATAAATCGGATGAACAGGCTTATCCCCAAAAATAGGGGGATAAAATCCCCCCAGTTTTCAAAAATCCTTGTAAGATAGAAGGATTATTGCGTTCTAGCATTGCGGATAATGTGCGAAGACTCTTTTGTACGCAAAAAATGGGTGGATAAGCCTGGCCAACTGGATTAGTTGCGGAAATACACCTTATTTAGTACGATTTTATTGCATGGAAAATGAAGTAATCGACCGGAGCAACACGGCTAGTTATTCTTTTCCGCCTTGTTTATCCCATTTCTTTTCGATCACGACCCCCTTTCCCCGTCGGTTCTCCGGCTTCTTCGATATGGCAGTCTCTATTCAACTCGATTCTATCGTCAAGCGGTTTGAAACTACGTTGGCTCTCGATCATATTACGCTCCACATTGAACCGGGAGAACTCTTCTTTCTTCTCGGTCCGTCAGGATGTGGCAAAACTACGCTTCTTCGCCATATTGCCGGCTTCTATTCTCCCGATGAAGGTTCGATTCGGATCGGCGAAGCGGACGTCACCGATGTCCCTCCCTATAAGCGCGATACGGGCATGGTCTTCCAAAGTTACGCCCTTTGGCCCCACATGACCCTTGCCGAAAATGTCGCCTTCGGTTTGAAGATGCGAAAGGTTCCAAAACGGGAACTGGATGACCGCGTGCACGAAGCACTCGAAATGGTCAAGATGGGCAATCGCGCAGACGCCAAACCGAATCAACTCTCCGGCGGACAGCAACAACGAATTGCACTGGCACGCGCACTCGTCATCAAACCTCGTTGTCTGCTCTTGGATGAGCCGCTCTCCAATCTAGACGCCAAACTCCGTTTGGAAATGCGTATGGAAATCCGGAAAATCTGCAAGCAGGCTGGATTGACATCTGTTTATGTTACACATGACCAAAAGGAAGCACTCTCAATCGCCGACCGCCTTGCCGTCCTCCGCGCCGGACGGATCGAACAAATCGGAGCACCATTGGATGTTTTCCGCCATCCTGTCAATTCTTTCGTTGCCTCCTTCATTGGAGAGACCAACTTTCTCCCACCCGATTTCTTTGGGGCGGCTTACACGCCTCCTCCCGGAACTAAAACGATCTCCATCCGCCCAGAAGCGATTTCCTTTGGCGAACCTCCGGCCGATTCTGGTGCCCTTTGCTTCTCCGGCACAATTCACGGGACGGTTTATCTCGGGGAAACAGCTGAACATCTTATGGATGTCATCTTGCCCGATGGATCGCCTCTCACCCTAAAAGTCTTCCAATTGAATCCGGAAGTTCTGGCACGCGACGAGGCCCGGAAAATGAAGGCGTGGGTACTTCCCGCCAATCTTGTCCCGCTTGCTGAATAACCCCTTTCCAAAAGTACGGAAACGCTCTATGATTCGCAATTTCATCATCATTTGCGCGGCCGTTCTTGTCTGCGCACTCCCTTTCGCGTTGCGCCCTGCTCCTGATGTTGGCGCATGGCACGAGGGCGATCCCGTCTTGGTTGCAGTCTCTCCGCATATCGCCGCCATTCGCGATGAGTTTGCAAACGGCTTCTCGCGCTGGCATCTCGAAAAATACGGAACTCCCGTGCGAATCGATTGGCGTTCAATCGGCGGCACAACTGAAATCATGCGGTACTTGAATGGCGAATATGCCGCATCCTACCGCGCCTATCGCCGTCGGAAAGGGTTTGATCCCGGTTTGGCAAAAGCGGCTCTTTCAAAGAAGCGTCCTGAAGACCTGGAAGCCGCCGCTGCATGGGACGATTTTCGCGCCCACGATGACCCAGACGCCTACGGCTGCAAAATCGACATCTTCTTCGGTGGCGGCACCTACGATCACGGCTCCGCTGAGCGCCAAGGAATATCCGTCGCCCCATGGACTCCTGGAAATTGGCCGAAAGGAATCCTCGACGATGACGATGGAATCGAAATGATTCCGCGCGAACTCGGTGGCGAAATCTGGCGTACAGACGTCTATGTTTCCGCCGTTCTCTCCGGCTTTGGCATCTGCTCCAATCCGGACCGCTTGCGCGAACTCGGCATTGAGAAAATGCCGACGACATGGAAGGATCTCACCGATCCGCGCCTCTATGGCTTTGTCGGCGTCACCGATCCCACAAAATCCGGATCAATCGCCAAGGCTTTCGAAATGATTCTGCATGCCACTTGCCGAGAACAGGTCTTGGCTGCCGGATGGACACACGATCAGATACAGGCATTCGAAAACGCCGCGAAAAAGGGTCTGCAAGGCGAATTTCAAGACTTTCCGCGCTACCAAGCCGATGTCGAAGCCGGTTGGCTTGCCGGCATTCACCTACTACAGCGGATCGGTGCCAATTCCCGCTATTTCACCGATGCCGCCGGAAAGGTGCCTGTCGATGTCTCTTCCGGCGATGCCGCGGCCGGAATCTGCATCGATTTCTACGGACGGGTTCAAGCGGAAACCACACGCGTCGGAAGTCAAGAACGGCTCTACTACGTAACACCCCGAGGCGGCTCAACCATTTCAGGCGACCCCATCTCCCTTTTGCGCGGAGCCGAACATCGTGACCTCGCACAACACTTCATCGAATTTGTTTTGTGCGAAGATGGACAAAAACTCTGGAACGGACTTCCCGGATCCAATGGAGGCCCCCAAAAACACGCCCTTCGACGGATGCCCGTCCGCCGCGACTTCTATCCAGATGCCCAAAATCCATCCGTCGATGCCCGCGCCAAGGCCCGCAAAGGAACAACTTCCGACAATCTGCTCGATCCCGCCATCGACGCCTACACGCTTGCCAACGCTTTCACCTATGAACCTCGCTGGACAGCCGCCCATTTTTCCTTTTTGCGCTCCTTCGTAAGAGCAATGTGCATGGACGCCGGACGCGAATTGCGGTTGGCTTGGAAAGCCATCCTCGAAGCCGGAGGTCCTGAGGCCGTCCCGGAAGCCGTAGCATTGTTGGAGCGAATGCCGGTTGAACCTTACCCAATCGATTGGATCCATGTTACGGAAGCTTCTTACAACCGTTCCCTTGCCAAAGGTCTCTCCGAAACCGATCTAACCTCCGCTTGGACCTCATTCTTCCGAAATTCCTATCGTGAAGCGGAAATGTGTGCCCGCAGACTGGCAGCCGAACGGAAAGACACGGCCGTTCCACGGTAACCTCCCGCTTTTTCCACTTTTTTGACTTTATTTCTCTATCTCGAAAATGACCTTGGACGATTCCAGTTCGGACGATTCGGCTCAGCCCGACCATATCGTTTATCGCCGGCGCTCATCGCATCATGTCCACCGCCACCATCGCTCCCGCTCCAATTCCATGGGGGCGACAAAAGAGGAAATTACTCGCTCCGAGGATAAGCAAGCCCTTGCCTTTATCCTTCCCGCGCTCGTCCTCGCCATTGGCGTTGCTCTTTGGTTCTACGCCAACCAATATCATTTCTCCCACAATCTTCCGCAGGGACTGATTTCGCTTTCCTATTGGCTAATGGGCGGTGGTGGAACCGTCCTTCTGCTGGTCTTCATCCATGCTTCGTTCCTTTATGTCGCAAACGCCAGAAAAGTACGTGCCCGACGGATGGAAACCGATGACATGCCCCCTGGATTCGTCTACCGCCGTCGCTCTTCACATCACGTCCATCGCCATCATCATGCCGAATCCATTGACGAGGATGACAACTAAACGCTTTTCCAACCTTTTCCCCGCTATTCCCCATGATTCTCAAAACCGCAAATGTATTGAAATTTGGAGCAATCGGCGATGGTCTTGCCGATGATTCTCCCGCCATTCAAAAGGCCCTCGATTCCGGTGCACGACGTGTCAAAATTCCGTCGGGAAAGTACCGGATTGTCACAACGCTCCGGGTGAACTCTCATACGGAGATTCTGGCCGACAAGGACGCGGTTCTTTTTTTATGCGGAAACACCCCCAAAAAACGCGGCGATTTTCTCTTGACCAATGCCAACCACCAAGAAGGAAACGAAAAAATCCGGATTCGGGGGGGCATTTGGGACGGAAACAACCAAGGTCCTTGCAACACGAAGACCGAGAATCTCTTCGATCCAAACGCATGGAGTGGATCCGTTCTCAATTTCTATAAGGTCGATGGTCTCACCCTGCGAGATATCACCGTCGCCAATTCCGTGACCTACAATATTCGCTTGTGTCGGATCAATCACTTCGATTTTCGCGACATTCGCTTCCAAAGCGATCGAATCGCCTTCAACCAAGATGGACTTCATTTCGGCGGCTACTGCCGCAACGGACGGGTGCGAAATGTCGCCGCCATCTCTAAAGGGCAGACAAACGACGATCTGATTGCACTCAACGCTGACGATTCACTCGTTCGTCTCGAAAATCTCGACCTCGAATGCGGTCCGATCGAAAACATTTCTTTCGAAAATATTTCCGCTGAAGATTGCCACACCGGCGTGCGGTTTCTGTCCGTCGACTCCCCCATCCGACATATCCGCATCCGCAATTTCCAAGCCGGTTGCCGTTGCTATGCCATCAATGCCGATGGCGCACGGTACTGTCGGACGCCCCTCTTTTCCGATATCGATCGCCCCGAGGGTGTTGGCTGCATCGAAGATGTCGTTCTGGATGGATTTTCTTGCCATGCCACGCTCCCGCAGACATCCACCCTTCTTGCGCTGGAAACCAATCCCCGGAAAAGCGGCCTTGTCATCCGCAATTTCTCCCGCGATATGGAGAAAGATCAAGCCCCCAACGCCCCGACTCTCCTTCTCCGCAAGATCGGGAAGGCGTGCTTGACGCTTGGCTCAAACCGCAAAACGATCGCGTCCGTCGAAGTAGGCTCAGATTCAACAGGGGCCGAT
>JBJEVW010000044.1:0-4980 GCA_051884735.1 Kiritimatiellia bacterium
ATCGTCAACCTTCCTGGCATTCGGCGCTGGATAACAATCCCAGGGGCTGACGGCCTCATACACCGGCCGCGTCGTATACTCGCGCGTATATTTTAATGCGCCGTCAAGCCCCTTGACCTCCTTGCACGCGCACGTCGCCTCCACACGCGGAAACGGTCCGATCATAACCGCAGTCCCGTAAACACAGAGATACCCTATAACGCGGTTGAACTCCTCGATGAAACCTCCCTCCACGAGTTGGTCGTGGATGAGCTGATCCATGCGATCGCACCTCACGTGAGCCCACTCCATTTCACGCCTGCGCACTTCGTCGTGCATATCGGAAACGCGAATTATGATCGAGATGTAGAACGCAACAAACTCGTTCTGGTCCTGTAGAGGAAGACCTCCACGTTTCTTGAAAAACGAAACGATCTCCTGCGCGATCTGCGACATGATCTTCTTCGTGGCGGACTTTGGGATCTTCGGCTTGGGCGTAGGCGATAGCACGTAAAACTTGTCTCCGGACTGTTTGATTATGTCCGTGAGCATAGCGCGGGCCGCCCTCATCTTCATCAACGTAAGCGGACGGTAGTTCTTCCGGTTGATACCGCACTTCTTCAGTATCTCCTCCTGCTCTGGAGTGTACTTAAGCCGTGCCGCGCGCGCCGCCCTTTCCAGCATCGCGTCTATTCCGCTGTTTTTCCTGTGCTGCGCCGCCGTACGGAACTCGTCGATGAAGAACGATGCCAGGCGCGTCATCTCGACGGTCGTTGGAACCGTCGCTGAAGGCGCTGGGTTGCCCGGCGAAGGGATCTGTTCCTTCGCCGATTTCACGTTGAACGCATCTGGAATCTTCTCTGGCATCTACTTTATTATCTCTCCGCTTTATCCCCTCTTTATCATCCATATTTCCTACAAACACATGGTCTGCGTAGAACCGTTGCCGCACAGGTTCTGGTATCCTCCGTCGCGCTCTCGTCGGTACTGCGAGAAGTCCACGCCCCCCATAGTCACTGCAACGACAGGATATTGCAGCGAATCGTGTATATGCGTGTAGAAGTTGTGCTTGTCGGGTCCCTCTGCAAAACGGACAATCCCGTCTATGCCGATGCGCATACGCTTGTAGCAATAGTGTCCGTTGAATCCGGCTATGAGCATCTTGCAGCGTTCGTCCACCTCAAATCGTTGTTCTCGCATAAGCTTCTCAACGGCGTCGCGACGCGTGCGGAAATCGTTGCTCCTGTCGGGACACGCTTCGGTAGGTATGCCGCGCTTGTTGAGAAGCTCCACGCAGGTGTCGCCGTAGGTCTGCGTCCGCTGGTTGCCGGCAGGATCGCAGTAGTTCATTATCGGTGGACAGTTCATCGGATAGCCAAAACGCTCAGTAAGCTTTGGCATCAGCATCGAGCTGATGAATGCGTCGAGCGTCATGTCCTCGGACGTCAACTCATCGAGAACTCTCACAACCCCGTCAGGGCCAATCTGAAGGAACGTCACCGCAGGAGTAAGTCCAAAGTCAGTTCCAAGAATAAGCGGCCATCCGCGCAGAAACTTCAGGTCTTTCTTAACGTGGACAAGGGGATTCCACGACGTGTAGATTGGCTTGCCGTCAACGGAAGTCCCGTACTCGTTCAAGACAAACCTCTTGATGTCGTCTGGATCTCCACCGACCAACATCTTGCGATAATACTCGAACCCGCCCTTCAGGTGCTTGATGTTCTCGGCCGGGCGTATTCCATACTTCTTCGCATTCTCCTCGTCGTTGTTGAGAAACACCTCGCGTCCAACCTCGTCCACAGTCTTTATGAGTCCAGGCGGCTGGATGAAGAACAGCGTCTTGTCAGGCTTCTCGTCCACTTCAAGGCGGTGCATCCAGTTGGTTTCGTTCGGAGAGTTGGAATCGATTATCGTCCCGAAAGACAGATACAGCGGCGGATCGTCCTCGTTCGGTGGCTTCACCGGCTGGAATCGCCCGACACGCGCATTCGCAAGCCAGATACGTTTCCACGGTACCGTATCGCCCTCGTTGATCCATGCGCCGCACGGCTCGAACGACTTTAGCGCGGCCTCGAACTCCTCCTGCGTCAGGTCGAACGGCACGAAAACATAATCCGTCCGACACCACGTTCCGTCCTTCTGCATTGAAGGTACTTCCATCCGCCCCTCGATGATCGGTTGCTGACGTTCGATGTGAAATCCAGGAAGAACCTCCCGCATCGTCTTGATCGTTGTATTCCACATTTCTGGCTTCGTATCACGCCCGATGAGCCACTTCGACCATCGCACGGGATGCCTCCGCCCGTCAGGCATAATGCTGTTGTCCGGATCTTTCGGATCGTCGCCAAAGTCGAATGCCGGCTGAAATTCCGTCGTCAGCATCGTCTCCTTGCAGCAACCTACGCTCTTGCCGCTTCCCATCGGTCCACGTACGATTCTGAACTCAGCATATCCAGGAGGCACCGCGTGAAACGCCCGAAACGTAGGCGACGGCACATACCTCAGCGGCCTACTGCCCATCCGATACCTCCTCAAGTGCGCGAACTACCGCGTCAACGTCAACCGTCCCGCCAGCCGGCAGAGCCTTGCGTATTGCATCCGTTCCGACAAGATTTAACTGGACATTGGAAATCTGATATACCAGCTGATCGCGCCCATCGGCGTCCTTCTTCGCAACGCCAGTACCTCCATGCTCCTCGCCGAACCGCCGGCGGTCGAGCCGTTCCAGCGTCTGCATGACCAACTTCGCATTCACGAGACACTTCCCCTTGTCATCACGCAACAGAACTTTCATCTTTTCGGTAGCGATGTCCACTACCTCGTCCATCTCCTGCGACCGCACCTTGTCGCGCATTCTCTGCACATATTCATAAACAGTCTTGGCTTCCGGCCACAAATCATAGGCGATATTCATGTCGTCCTTGCTTATCGCAGTCGAATCAAGCGCGATCTGATATCTCTTCGTCCGGGCGTATTCAATGAGCGTTCGTCTCACAAGATCAAGATCAACAGGCGGAGCCTCCAATCCTGCTCTACGCAATTTCTTCGCCGCTATCTCCTTGCGCTTTGTCTCTTGGACCTCACCATCATCGTCAAGCATAAGCTTGGCGCGTGCATAGAGAGCATCCCACTCGCTCATCACAGATGGTGTTTTGATATTCACACCTGTATAATATACATGCTTTATTATCACTTTATCATCGGTAGGTGTGGGAGTCCTACGTGGTTCCCCATCCCCCCGCGTCGCGACTGGCCTCGAATCCCCCACACCCCTGCGCTCGATCAGACATGCCGTGAGAACACTGACCTGCCGTGACCATGCCGATGTGCAGCAATCTACGCTTGCTGCCGCTAACTTGGTGCCGCACCAGCCGCCGGACTGACAAAAAACCACAAAAACCCAGTAAAACGCCGCTCTACCTGCTCTGCTCTGTCAATTGTCACAAGATTGTCACAAAAAATTGTCACAAGATTGGCGGCAATTGCGCCACGCCAATCGGCATATGTCGGCGATCCTGCCCCTGCACGGCTTTTCGTGGCTACCGTCACCGTCCGTACCACGATACAAAAGCCCGACACCGACACCGACGCACACATACACGCGCGCGACCCGTCGGCATGCGCATGCCCCCGCCCTGGCGCAACAAACGCTATCGCGACTAATAGATATATCCAGCCATTGGCACAAAATATCCATTATCTATCTGCCGCCAACACGTGTGCTGGCGTTGGCGTTGGCGCGGCGCGGGGTTGCTGCATCGGCAACCGCAACTGGCAACTACAGACACACCCCTTTAGGGGTGTCTGTTGCCGTTGCGAGTTGCCAAGCAACATTGGCAACCGATTTGGCAACTAAAATGCGGTTGCCGTTGCGAGTTGCCAATAATGTTGCAATAGATTTTTGCGAGCAGTGGCAATATTTGGATGGTGTTAAAATATATCATTTTGGGCTGTAAACAAGAAAAAAACACCCCTAATTTTTTTGCAAAAAAGATGTTGTAATTATTATCTATTTATGCTAAAATAGAGGTGGAGGGGCCGAGTGGCCACCACTGAAACACCGCCGGGAGATAGGGATCCCGGCGCAAAAAAACGAAACGGAGGCAAAAATGAGAAGCACTAATAAGTCCGAGTCCTACAACGCTGCAATCAGAGATGGCGGAGAGGATCTCCGGCGAGGCTACGGAGAGATCATCGACATGGGGGAGATGAGCAGGTCCGAGTTGGGCGCGGGCCTGATCGAGGGCGAGGTAGCCATACGAGCCAGGATCCGCGAGATCAGGTCGGCAGAGGAGGAGACCAAGGATTGGTTCGTCGCCCCCCTTGTGGAGCGGACCGACGCGGAGATCCGCGCGGAGATCGAGGCCGCAAACGATAAGATCCGCGCGCGGATGGCGACCGCGCCGGACGCGCATATCTACGATTACCGGTATTGCGTTTGATGGGGGAGAGGAGGTTAATATGACTATCAAGCGCAACGAGAAAAATCGTAGAAATCTCGAACTCCGGACCATCCCCGACGACGGCATCTACAGGCTCGAAAGGCCGTACTACCGCGAAGTGGGTAGCAATCGGCTATGGTGCGACGCAGACCCGCGGGGAAGCAACCCCATCCGGCTGCAATACTGCACGGCCAGTGGAGAGCCAGATGGCCCGTTGTGCGGCGAGGCGGTGGGCGAGGTGCTGATAGACGGCATATCCGTCCCGTTCGCCCGGTTCGACCGCGAGACTTGGACTTGGACTTGGAAAAACTGAAGCGCCGGCGCCTCTATCCAGAGGTCGAGTATTAATCTCACAGGGGCGGCGTGCTGCCGCCCCGGCAACAGACAAAAACAAGAGAGGAGAAATCGAAATGGGAGAATATACAAAGAGAGCGAACGGCGACATGATCAAGATCGGCACTAACGAGATCATGTACTATCTGCGGTATGATCAACGCAACATGGTATCCGCGGAAAATCTCGATCTGGCCAGACATGTCGAGAGTCTATGGTTTCGGCT
>JBJEVW010000045.1:0-20599 GCA_051884735.1 Kiritimatiellia bacterium
TTCGTCCCGCCTTTTCCCGCCTTTTCCCATGTCTCAACTATCTTGTCCAATTTCAGTCTTCAGCGTCCTTGTCGGGCATGGTGTTGTTGGCGAAAACGGTATTGACGATCTTCGCGCCGTCCTCGAGCGTCATGAAGTTGTGCTGTACTGCAGTATTGTCGACGATGGTGCAGTTGACGACGGAGGCCGTTGCGCCGACCGACAAGACAGCGACGTGCGTCTGCGGTTCCGTTTCCATCAGGATTCCGGTGCAGTTGCGCACGACCGAGTTTTCGAGGCGTCCCTTTTTCAGGTAGACGATTGACTTGGAGCCGCCGCCATTCGCGTAGGAAACGGTGCATCCATCGATTTTGGTGTGGGTGACGAGAACGTTGTCCGACAGATCGCTGAAGATGGCAGAACCGGTTCCAGAATAGATAACAGCCCTGCAGGCGCGGATGGCGCAGTTGGAGACGGTTCCGCCCGCCGCCCCGAAATAGACGCCTGCATCGGTTCCGCCCGACGAGTAGCCATTGGTGACGGTGACATTTGCGAGCATCAGTTTTTCGCCGTTGAGATGGATGCCGGGTGCGTTCTTCGATTGCAGCAAGACATCGTCCGGGTTCCCCGTTTCGCCCAGAATGGAGACATTCTTCTGGACTTTGTACAGGCTAGTGTGTTCGTAGAGTCCGGGAGCGATGTAGATCATGCAACCGTCGACGGCTTCATCAACGGCATCCTGGAGATCGGCGGCGGCGTTTTCCCGCGTATCGTACGGAGCGGCCGGAGAGGGACTTGCCGCATCCACGTACAGAACCGGAGATACGACGTGCATGACGTTTTCTTTGACGACGGACGCTTCGATACCGAGTGTCGTGTCGGTTACATAGAGACCGATATCATACCGTCCCGGCGTCGCGAAAATGTGTGTGGTTTCCGGGGTTTTCGTGGTTTCGTCCACGATTCCGTCGCCATCAAAATCCCAACCGTAGGTGATGTAGTCGAACGAATCGACACCGCTCACAGAAGCCGTGAAGGTAACTTCGAGCGGCGCGAGTCCTTCCGTGACAGAAGCGGCGAACGAAACGGACAGGCTGGCCGAATCGTATTCGTAGGCACCCATGTCGATGCCGGCGCCTTGCACGCGGGCATTTCCGGCAAGGTCGAGTTCAGGCGGATTTTCGAGTGCCGTGCCTGCATCGATTGCGACGGCTCCCGCCGCGAGGCTGAAGTCGCCGTTGCCGAGATCCGCAAACAGCGCATCGGCGCTCGCGGTGAGACAGGTTTCATTCAAAGCCGTTTCCGTATCGGTCACGCAAGTGGAGAACACACTCGGGTTTCCGGCCCAGGCGACATAGTCTCCGCCTTTGTTCGCCGAGGTGTTTCCGGCGATGATGGTGTTCACGACCGATCCGCCGGAAGCGACGACGCCGCCCGTGGTAAGACCCGCGTTATTTGCAACCGTGCAATTGCGGAGCGTGCCGCCCGTCATGTAGACGCCGGCGGCGATGTTTGTGCTCGAGCCGTTCGTCGCGTCAATACCGCCCGTAATGAGCGAATGTTCGACGACGCCGCCCGACATCGAGATGTTGGCGCCTTTCTTGCCGGCACCGACATTGTCCAATTTGCCATTGGAAATAATGGTATGCGTAACAAGGCCGGCTGTCATGGAGATATTGCCGCCGTAGGCGTTGTAGTTTTGTGCATATCCCGCCGTGAGGACGCAGTTGGAAACGGAGCCGCCCCACTGCGAAATTTTCAGATTGCCGCCATCGGATTGGTAGGCCGTTCCCTTGGAAATGGTGAGGTTGCGCACGGCGGCACCTTCGTTCGACAGCCAAAGGATGCGAACGGATCCGGAAGCGGCCAAGACGGCGTTGGTCGGGATTCCGCTTGTTCCTTCGAGAACAATCTGCTTGTCGAGGATTAGGGTCGACGTGATGGTGTAGGCTCCGTCTGCGATATGGACAGTCGAGCCGTCCGTCGCCGCGGCAAGTCCTTCCGCCACCGTCGTGGCCGCCGTTTCCGGCGTGTCAAATGGATAGGCCGCGCCCGCTTCATTCGCCGCATCCACATAGATGTCGACGGGACAGGAAACGACAAGATGGGGAGCCGTATAGGACACCTCCGTACCGCCGACGGTCGCCGAGACGGTCACGGCGTTTGTCGCGGCGGTCGTGTAAATGTGGGTTGCCGAAGGTTCCGTGGTGGAAACGGGGTCGGAGCCATCGCCGAAGTCCCAGACATATTCGCCGGTGACATCGCCACCGAAGGCGGTCGCGACGAATTCGACTTCCTCGCCGACAAGGACTTCCTCGTCCATTACGGCAACACCAATCATGGGGGCGTTTTGCTGCAATTCGTAGCAGCCGGCATCGACAGCCGTGCCGCTCACGCGGGGATTGCCGTCGAGATCGAGATTCGAGTAGAATGTCACTTCCGTGCCGGCGTCCACGGCGGCCGATGCCGCCGTTAGGCGATAGTCGCGGCCAAACCGGTCGACAAAACCGAACGGCGCACCGTAGCAGCTCGAGGAGGGCTGCCCTAGGCGTCCGTCGGTCATGCACGAAACGAATTGCGAACCCGTCGAGTTTTTCCCGCCGACATTCACCCAGTTATACGTTCCGTCCATCGTGAAGTTGTCCACGATGACGCAGTTCACGGCGCGGCCCTTGTCGATGAGAATGCCCGGCGCTTGCGCACCGCGGTTGAGGACGACGGTGCAGTTCACGGCCTCCGCCGCATCCGCCACAAGGCGAATGCCGCCGCCATTGGTTCCGCTGGGCGTATTGGCGTTTTCCGCTCCCGCGTAGTTTCCGTAGACGAGAGACGATTCGATGCGGCCGCCCGCAACATACGCACCGCCACCGCCACCGGCGTAGTTGGCGATTCCGTTCATGAGAATGCAACGCGTGACGACGCCGGCTTGCATCGACACATTGCCGCCGTTGCAGTTGAAGTCTTTTGAGGTGTTACCGGCGACAAGGATGCAGTGTTCGACGATGCCGCCTTCCGTATCGATGTAGACGTTGCCGCCTTTGACCTTGGAGCCGCCGCCGCCGGAAATCGTGAGATCCAGCAGCTTGGCTTTAGCGTGGTTGAGATAGAAAAGGGAGAGATTGCCCGATGCCTTCGAAATCGTGACGTCTTCCGGATTGCCCGAGATGGAGCGGATTGTCACGGAAGCGGAATTGGTAATCGTAGCGGTCTGCGGATAGGTGCCGTTGTCGATCCAGACGGTACCCGGGATGGAGGGATCCAGCGCCGCGACCGCCGCCGCGATCGTCGCCTTTGCGTTGGCGAGGCTGTAGCCGTCGTTTTCATCGCTGCCGGAAGTCGAGACATACTGCGAGGTCAGTGCGGCCGAGGCGTTGACGATGGTTGCCGTCGCCGTCGCACCGCCCATGACATTGGCGTTCTGCACGGTGAGCGTGACGGTGACGTCCTCCGTCACGTCGGCGCTGTAAATCGGCGTAATCTCTACATCTACGGATGTCTGACCTGCAGGAAGCACGATTGCCGAGGGAATCTCTTTGTATGTTTCGCCGGGAACGGCCGTGCCCGTAATGGACACGGGAATGGAGAGGTCTTGCGCAAGCGCGGAGGAGACGGAAAGCCGGATGACGCCGGCGCTCATGGCAAGTTCGTCCGCATCGGAAATGCGCTCCGCCGAAATGGTTCCGTTGTAGACGAAGTTTTCGCAGATGCTCACCGTTTCCGTGCCGGCAGACGAAACGCCCTTTACGGTGATGGAATAAAGCCCTGTGCCGGGAAGATCGATGGCGACATTGTCCAACGAGCCGCCATCCGTGAACGTCAAGGGAGAAATGCCGTCCGTTTCCGTATCCGTCGCGACATCTGTGACGACAACCGTCACCGTGCCGTCTCCCTTGTCGGCGGAGGCGGAGAGGCGCCAAGCCTCGCCGTCCCATGCGACAGATGCCGAGCCGTTCCAAATAATCGCGGCTTCATCCTGCAAGGTCGATTCCGAGGCCTCGAAGAGTCCGGTATTTGTCATGAGCAGATATTCGCCCGCAATGCGATCCGCATCCAGAACATCATCGACAAGACGCACTTCGTCAATCCAGCCGCCCCAAGCGCAGTCGCCCATGCCGCCGAACGCCACTTCGGTGTTGTTGCCGAAAACAAGCGGGGCGTCATTATCCGTCACGGCCGTAATGCCGCTTTGCGTTCCTTTGCTCACGCCGTTTTCGTACACCGTGACCGACGTGCCGTTGTACACGAAGACGACCCAGTCCCATTCGTTGTAGGGATTGGACAGGGTGAAATCATTGCCGTTGTTCGAGTTGCCGCGAGGGCGTAGCTTGCACGCCGTTCCACTTTGTGCATTTACTTCTATGGCGAAGGAGCCGGTAAACGGATTCACAAAGGTCTGGCCGCTGGGCGGCGTTGTCGTATTGTTGGCGCGCGTGCGCTTGTAGAACATGTGGTCCCAGTAGAAGTTGTACGTCCCGTGGCGGAACCAGCCGGAAATCGTGAAGGAGTCGCCCATCTTCAACGCATCGGTTCCGGGAACCCACACGCCGCCGTAGCAGTAGTCGCCGGTTTTGTAGCCGGCGTCGCTGATGCAGACGGATTTGCCGAAAACGCCTTCCGCATCCGCCTTCGATTTGTCGGCCAGGTTGCCGTCGATGCCCGCAACGGAGGTCGAGTTCGGATAGACGCCGAAGGAATTGGCCGTATCCGTTGCATTCGTTCCGTTCAGGTGCCACACGCCGACGTAGCCATCCCATGTGTCTCCGGAAGCGTCCGGCGTGGAGACGGAATTGCCGAAGTAGAAGTTGAAGGTCGTCGATGCGCTGACTTCCGGAAGCCGCACCCACACGAGCGAAGTCCCGTTGGGATCCCATGTATCGATTTCATGGGGAAGACGCGTGCCGGCGCTATCCGCAAAGGCGATATCCGAGCCATCGGCTTTCACGTCATCGTAGGAAAAGCCGGGCACGGTTTCGGGCGAAATGCGCAATAGCACGGGTGCCCCTGCATAGGTGCTGTCACCGATTGCGGTTTGACCTGCCGAGGAAACCGTAAACACGGATTTCTTCGTAAAAGCAGCCGTATTCAGGGAATAGGAAACCCCTGCGGTGGCAAACAATGTGACGAGGAGAAAAAAGGTAATTCTTTTCATAACGAAAATAGCGAACAAAACAGAAGGCAACGATTCATTGTCGAATATTTTGTCCAAAATCGCAAGAAAAAAAATCAAGGATTTCGCGAATGGCGGAAAACGAGGAGCATGGTATCTATCGTTTGATTTCATGAAATCGGATGGGCGCGAGCCGGGAGGCCCGGCCGCCAACCCGAGCCGCCACAAGCCCGTGTCCCGCGCACCGCGCATACGCGGTTTATTTGTTTCACGCAGAGAGCGGTGAGCCACCGCGGGCAAGCAGAGAACGCAGAGCCATAGTGCACAATATTTTTTTTTGGGGGGCTCCGCAAGTCCCCCAAGCTCTCTATCAACCCTCTTCCCAAATCCTGGGTGCGCAGCGTCCACTCTCATTACCCGTGGCAGCTCGCCACTGCCTGCGGCGGCTCACCGCCAGCTCGCCGATTTCTCAGAATTGAAAATCGACGTCGTATTCCTTGAGCAAGAGATTGACGACATCCAGATCCCAAACCGGAGGATCGGCTTCCAGACACGCTTGCAGAATGCAATCGCGCCGATCGGTGCCGCTGAAAGCAAAACCGGCGCTTTTCAACAGGACCCCGGCTTCTTCCAACGACAACCGGAGAGCAAAGGCAAAGCGAAGCGCCGTACTCTTGTCGACCTTGTGCGTTTCGTCGGAAATAATCTGCGAATAGGTCTGCCGCGATGCTTTTGCGGCACGATAAACGGATGGCGCATCCCCATGAAAGCGGTCGTTTACCGCCAGCATGATCCGTGCGGAAAAGCTCGGGTTTTTCGCTTGCAGATTCGGTGGATGCGGCTTATTGTCGGGAAGAGATTTTCCGGACAGAGATTTACGGATATCATCGAACGGGCCACCGGAACAATTGGCGGAAATGGAATACCGGATATTAGGCGTCGGCTCCGGCTGGACAAGCGCTTGTTTCCTCAATTCCTCTTCGCAACGCGCAAGGCGGGCCGCAATGAGTACGCGAAGATTTCCCCAATCTGTCTGATCGAATGCATTCATGAAGCCGTAGTCTAGCCGACATGGAAACAAGGCGCAAGCATGCCGGACCGAACATGCCGCACGCAAAGCCGCGCGAGGGTTTTAGGGTTAGCTCCGCATGCGTGCGGGATGATGCTGCGGACGAGCGGAAGCTCGTCCCTCCCTCTTCCCCAAATCCCTGGGCGCGAAACGTCCACTCTTATTGCCCGTGGCGGCTCGCCACTTGCCCGTGGCGGCTCGCCACTTGCTGACAAGGGTTTGTCTCATTTCGGAATCACCCCCGAAAAACCGGAATAAAGGTGTTATTCCTCGGAGATTTGAAATTGGAGGGAGCGGAGAGAGAGTCCGGACCGTTCGGAGGAGGAGAAATACGGGAACTGGAATTGGATGGCAATACCGCAAATCGTTTCGGCCCGTTCTCCGATGGAATAGGACGGAATATCCAGGCAGGCCTTCTGCCAAGATGTTTCATCGGAGTCGGCCCGATAAAACGGACTTCCGTTTTTCATGTGGTTCGGAACGTGATAGTCCGTATAGAAAATCCGCCCATCCTTGTCACGGCAAATCAAGGCGATTTGCGGTGTCGGATTTTCATGGTAGACGCCCCACGGGTCGGGGGTTTTGTTCACTTCGAAAACAAGGCGTGAGAATTTCTTTCCGTCCTTTGGAACGGGAATATCGTCAAATTCGATCCGGCCTCCGGTAAAACCGCTCGCCTGTTCGGACAAGACAAAAGAGGCGGCTCCGTCCTTGAGCGATGCTTTGATTCCTTTGGCCATTGAAACACCGCGGGCATTCTCCGAGAGCGAGACGCCTACCGATGCGGGAGCAGGCTTTTCCGCCGTAATGGCGGCAAGGAGCGGAATTTGTGTGCCGTTGGCAGAGCGGATGTCAATGGAAGAAAGAAACTTCTCCGGATGCGGATTCTTCCAGCGCCAAAGATACAAGCCTTGGTTTTTCGCATTGTTCCACCCGGCAAAGCAGCCATTTTCTTTCATTTCTTGCGTTGGCGCCACATAGCCCCAGTCCCAGATTTCGCGGAAATTGCGAATCGGCACCTCAATCGAGCTGCCATCGCCATAGTTGAAGGTATAGGTCAAGGCGGTTTCAATCTTTCCTAGAATACCCCAAGCAATGGCATGGAGAAAGTAGAGGTTGGACACCTTGGCATCAACACGGATGCCCTTGATTTCCTCCGGGAACGGAAGCTCTCCTTCCGGTGCGGGATGCAGACGTTTGGAAGCCAGGACAATGCAATCGCGATTGTTGTTCTGGTCGTAGCGAATGAAATCCATCATGATGCCGTTGCAATTGGTCAAGCCCCAAGGCGTATCCGTCAAACACATCTGGGCGCCTTGATCCGACCAGCCGTCCTTGCCGTCGCCCGCCACCTTGTCCACAAAACGGCGGTTTGCGAATGGACGCAAATCCAAGGGCCAGGTACGATCCGGATCGACCGGAAAGGCGGGTTTGTTTGCCACGCGCGACTTTCTTTCCCGGTCGACGATTTCAGAACCAAAGGTGAGATTTTCGGCGGCGGTTTTGGCCGGGAGCCAGATGCTGCCGGCGCCTTTTGGATAACGGGCGAGCAGTTCTTCTTCCGTTCCGGCGACAAGCGAGACGCAGTTGCCCGGACGCAAGACAAGGACGAATGCCCCGTCGGCATCCGGCAACAAGGGCTGACGGTATTGCACAAGATCGCGATACCGCCGATCTTTTGCGGCGGAATCCGGTTCCGGGGAGGAGGCCGTCCAGAGTTGCAGAAGATGCGGCGTCTTCTTCATAGGCCGGAACCGAACGACTTGTGTTCCCAGTGTGCGGGCCGTCACGAGATACGCATCCATACCTCCGCGGCGTGCCGGATGAACCTCAATGCCGGAGAGCGTCTTCGTTTCGGAGGCAAGAGCGTCTTCCGTCTTGACGCACGGAGTGGCACCGGCAAGTTCCAAAAGGCGTCCGATCGAATCGGACGGCATTTTTGCATTGGCGTACCAGACCGTTCCCTTGCCGAATTTCTTGCGCGCGACGAATGGCCCTTCCGGACTGCCGTCCAACAATTCCCAGCCGGGCGGCAACAGGGTTTTCGCGTAAGCGCTGGCATTCATTTTCACCCCGGAAATCCGGAGTGCGACAACCTCGCTCTCGAACGATTCGCCGGTTTGCAGACCGGGAAACGCGTCTGCCGCGGCATTGCCATACTCGTCCAGCCCCATTGTTTCGCCAATGAGCACGAGCGTTCCGCCTTCTTCCACCCATGTACGGACGGTGCTTGCCGTTCCGGGATAGACCGCATCAACGCCGGCCGCCACCAAAACCTTGTAGTTGGAAAGGCGTTTGAGGGAATTGGTCAGCTGGTCTTCGTAAATGACATCGGGAAGCAGATGGGCGTAGTCTGCGCCCAAGATCGCTTGGTCGAACAGGCGGTAGCCAAAATGGCCCGCGCATTGCGCAAGGCGTTCCGTCGGACTCGAAAAGAGAACGGCCACTTCTCGCTTTACGCCGCGATCGCGCGGCGTAAAGAATTCGTTGACGTCTTGGATATCCCGTTTGGCGATGCGGATGCCGAGCAGCTGATCCGTTCCGACGCGATACGGGTTCATGAAGTTGTAGGCGCTGGGCTTGAGCGCATATTTCAAAGTTTCTTCCGGCCACATCTTCCACACTTCCTTGCCCTTGAGCGGCCCTTCCGTTTCCACGACTTTATGGACGCGGCGCCAATCGCAGGGGCGGCGGGACCACTTGAACATGTAGGAAACATTGAACCCGCGTTGATACTGGTCCATGAAGGCGTTCCGGATGGAGTTGGTCGAGCTTCCGATATACATTTCGCTGTCGAGTATCGGTTTTCCGTCGGCCAGGCCCCGCAGCATGTGGGCTTCCATGATGCCGCGCCCTCCTGTCGGGGAACAAATGGCTTGCATGCCGTTGTTGGAACGGAACAAATCGAGTCCGCGCGTGCGAATCGTACAGGGCTGGAAACAGGTGCGTGCTTCCGGATCGATGGCACGAATGGCTTTGGAACCCTCTTCGAGAAGGGAGGCAAAACACCCTTCATTGAATTTCGTGTATTCCACACGTTCCTTGACGGAGCCCGGCTCCGGAACATCGACCCCGAATTTTTTGCGCATTTCTTTGGCAAATTGCGCTTTCATGTATGGGCTTTCGTCAAAGACGGCAGGCTCGTTCATCAATTCGTAGCACCAGGGACGGAAACGGACGCGGACCGTTTCGCCATCCGGTCGATGCCGGTTGGCGGGTGCCGTCATATTCAAGCAGTCCTTTGCGCCTTCCCGCCACATATTGAGCCAGATTTCGCGGCCGTGCGGCTCCACGATCGAATAGGGAACCCAGTGATGGTGGCCGACGGTCCAAGCTTCTTTGGGAAGGCGGCCCGGTTCGCCGGTCTTGTGTCCATCGGAAGGATCGCCCGGATTTTGCGGATCGATCGGATTGTCCTGCGGCCAAATGGATCCGTGCGACCATTCGGACGCCGTAAAATCGACATAGATGGGAAGGCCGTTTGTCAAACAAGGTGCCAATGTCCAGTTGTCATGGCGCGGATTGCCGTCCCAAGGCCGATAGACGCGCTTCATCCAGTCGATGGGTGCTTCAAGCCCTCCCGCGTCCAATCCGATGCGCTGCATGGCAACATAGTCCGGCATCTGGACATACAGCCATTTGAGGTCGTCCACATAACCGGGGGTATCGTCCGCACATTCAAACTCCGTTGCGCCATACCAAATCGTGCCCGTAAGATAGCGCGGTTTTCCCTTGACGAGAAACGATCCGTCGGGGGCAACTTCCGGTTTTTCGGACTGGGGATACAATTCGCTCTCGTCGATCCGATCGAACGGAACAAACGGATCGAACCCCAAACCCTTGGGATCCAATTTTGTTTCTTGGGCGGAAAACGCGTTTTGGGAAAAGAGGGGGAAAAACAACCCGGCAAATAGAATGAGGTTCGCCCCTTTTTGCCAAAGTTTTCTTGGTGTCGCAATTTTCATGGAGGATCGTTTGAAGAATTCGAAAAGAAGGCTTCTTCCGGAAATGGACGCCTGTCACCGGGAAACGGGAATGGCATTGTCAAGGATGACGCGATTGCGATCGACGGGAACGCCAAGGCATTCCGGCATCAGGCGCAAAGAACGCGGTGCATTCTTCGTTTCAAAGAAAGACGCTCTGCCGAGAACAATCGTTTTCCCGTCGGGAAACGCAAATCACCGGTGAATCAAGGTCGATGTTTCCGGATTCGGTTCACGCCACTCGGATGGCAGGAGGACCGATTCCGGCTCCACGCCATCCTGGGAATATCGCAAGGCCAATCGGGCTGCGGCCTTCCCCATTTCTTCACGGTCGAAATCCACCTTGGCAATATCCTGGAACAGCCACCATTGCAGTCGGTAATTGTCGCATGCGACCAATGAAATGTCCTTTCCGGGGATACAACCGACTTTCATCAAATCAAGATAGGCTTTTTGCGCTATATCGAAGGAGTAGGCGAGGATTGCGACGTTTTTCTTGTTTGTTTTCCGATTGGCGCACCGGGAAATCAAATCCTGATAGGAGATGTAGGAGAAAGAAAGCCCGGTTTCGCGGCAGGTCTTCTCGATTCCAACCAGGCGGAGAGAATAACTAAAGTGCTCATCTGGATCTGGCACTGAATAAGTTGGGAGGAGAATGGAACGGATTCCTGCTTCTGCAATTTTCAGTACGCTGATTCGTGCCGCATCTTCCTCATCGCGCCTGACGCAACACCGTTTTGACCAAATCCGGCTGTCGCACCAGATGACGCGGGGCAAGCGTGTCAAAATCCACTGTTCCGCTTCTTTTGGAAGTTGTCCAACGACGATGGCGATATCAATCATTCTTTCCCGGAACAGAATACTTGTTGCCGAGTCGTTTTTCGGATTTACGATATCATGGATGCGGGCCAGCAAAAGAACCCGATCGCTAATCTGCAGTTCATTGTTGATGCCAATGATGGTTTCAAACGATTGCGGGCTATCCAATTGGTTTCCGGAAGGCATATTCGGAAGAATGACCCCGATTTGGGAAACGCGCTGGCAACGGAGCGATCGTGCGGCCGCATCCGGAACGTAGCCGAGGCGGTTCGCTGCCGCCAGAACCTTTTCGACGGTTTGCGTTCCGACCGATGTCGTGGACAGGCGTCCGCCCCGCAAAGCCGCACAGGCGGCGCCACAAGAAACGCCGGCTTCTTTTGCAACATCCCGGAGGGTAATTTTTCGTTGACGTTGGATCATAGTATGAAACGATTCATATCTTTGCCCCGAAAATAGCATCACAGACGCTTCCTGTCAATAGCACGATTCCCGGCGGACATGGCAGACGTGGATTGGCAAAGTAGATTTCCATTATTGGTATGGGCGGCTCGTCTTACAATGGACTGGATCAGGCTTATCCCCAAAAACAACGTGAGATGACTTCTCGGCGCCTAAATCCTTTCGAAACTTCTGAACCCCGGAAGGATAACCCAGAATCCAAGAGACGGCTCTTCCATAAAAAGAAAGTTCGATCTGCCATTGGCGAATCCTCGCATTACCCCTGGCTTGCACAATCATCTTGTCTGAAAACTTTGTGGCTTGGCTTTTCGGCTGTCGGGACTCCCGACCTTTGTGTTCCTATACAACCCGTCCCGTCGCTCTTTGTGTTCCTTTGTGGTTAAAATCGCGCGGCCAAGATAATCGCCCGTGGCGGCTCGCCACTCGGGACTCCCGACCCGTGGCGGCTCGCCACCTGACGGAACAGATAGCGGATGGTACCGCTGCCAAATGTCCGTGATTCCGGCAGTAGCCGGTAGGCCGGCATGGGTGGCAGCCCCCAGCTGTTGTCGCCGCCGACCCCCCGCATCGCGGCATCGAGGGTCAACTCCCAAAGAACGGCTCCGGCGCCATTGCCTGGCGGCAATTCCGAGGCGTGTGTCGCCGCGGCAAGTTCGCAACTCCGGTATGGCCGCAGACAAAAACCGAATGGCGCATCGGCGCAGATTTCCGTACATTCGCCATTTCCGCTGTAGAGCCGCAACATCCGGCAATCGCACCGTTCGCCATTCTCCTGGGGTCGCGTATACGGCGTGCACAGATCGAGCGGCCGAATACATTGGTGCCAACCGAGAAAGGCTCCGGAATGGCGATCCGGATAATTTTCGCCAGGACCCCGCCCGTACCATTCCACCGCCACAACCGCGGAAACGGGAAGCGTCGTGCGAATACCGATCCGCCCGCATTCCGAACGAAGACGCCAATCAAATACGAGCAGTTTGGCGCGACCTTTTTTGTCGGCTGGGTTGCGCTTTGCGGAAGAGCCGGTTTCCAATGGCATCCAATCCTTCCAGACAATGGAGCCGGATGCCTTGCCGGGCTCCGTAAAAAAACAGCCGCGGTCATTGTCGGTCGGAACACGATCGAAAACGGGCTCGAACGACCAAAAGCCATTGGATGGATCTCCTGCCATGCCATTTAACAGGGCTTTCGAAGGAATAAATGGATCCAACGGGCATTCGCATTCGGCCAAAATCCGTTTACCTTCGAGAAGACCGATCCGCAAAATTCGCTCCTCTTCCGCGGATGCCGCCGCAGGGAACTTCGAGCAAAGAGCGGCAATCGCCGTGCCGGGAATCGCCCATATTCCACGCGGTGGAACCGCTCTCTCCAGAGCGAGAACATGATCGGAAACCACCCGTCCACCCTGCAGCAAGCGAAGGCCGATGCAATGGATTTGCGGCTGAAGCACTGTCGCCTCGTACCGGTTGCGGCAAAGGAGCTCTCCCGTGGCTCCATCCCGTAAAATGGCAAGAGGCATTTGCACGGAACGGACCTCCAAAAGACCGGGATTCGGGACGCGATCGCCACGGACAAGGCCATCGCAACAAAAGTTGCCGGAATTCGGGCTGTCGTGGAAATCGCCTCCATAACACTCGGGCGACATGCCCTTTTCCGAAGAGCCGGAAGCGGCACCGGACGGACGGAAGAGGGCGTGTTCGCACCATTCCCAGACAAAACCGCCTGCAAAGCGGGGCGAAGATTCAAAGGTCTGCCAAATTTCGGCAAAATTGCCCGTGCTGTTCCCCATGGCATGGGCATACTCGTTGGCGAGAAACGGCTTTCCGGAAGGTTGTTCGCCATGCTGCCGGAACGAGGTCGCCTCCCCGTGCTCCCCTTTTCGCTCGGCGCATCCCGCAAGCCAGTCGCGCAGCCACGTAACCGTGGGATAGGTCTGAGAATCGAAATCCGCCACCGCATTCATATCGGCATATTGGATCGGGCGCGAATCCAACTCGCGGACTCGTTTGGCGGCGGCCGAGAAGGCATCGCCATAGCCGGCCTCGTTGCCAAGCGACCACAGGACGACCGACGGATGATTGCGAAGAGTGCGAACCATCCGCTCGACGCGCTCCAAAACCGCCGGACGCCACTCGGGACGATCCCCCGGCAAAACACAGCGCAAATAGGAAAGTCCATGCGACTCAATGTTGGCTTCGGCAAGAACGGCAAGGCCGATCCGATCGCAAATTTCATACCACAGGGGATGATGCATTCCATGGGCGGTACGAACGGCATTGAAACAGGCTTCTTTCATGAGACGTGCATCTTGCTCCATGCGTGCGCGCGTCATCACACGGCCGTCAACGGGATCGATTTCGTGGCGATTGATCCCTTGGAACCGGAAGGGAGTCCCATTCAAGAAATACACGCCATCGCGGACAAGGGAACTGCGCAACGCCGTTCGCGCATGGCGGATATCGCGAATGGCACCATCGGCATCCCGCAGAACGAGGCGCGAAGAAACCAGTCCCGGTTTTTCGGGATGCCAAGAGGGAAAGGACCCGGAAGACAGACGTAGCGAAAGCACTGTCTCCGGATGAGGCGAAGCGTCCAATCGAACGGTCGCCGTCTTGTTGCCAAGCGTCCATTCCAGACTCCCTCCGGCAGGGGGATTGGCAATGGTGGCATGGACGAGGATGGCTCGTTCTTCGTAGATGGATTCGTAACGGGCGTCTTCAATGTGCGCCGGATCGACGGAATAGAGGAACACATCCCGGTAAATGCCGGAAAAACGCCAGGCGTCTTGATCTTCCAGATAACTTCCTTCCGCATATTTCCAGACTTGAAACGCAAGCGTATTCGCTCCCTCCTTGCAGACATGCGAAAGATCGAACGAAAAGGCAGCGGAGGCATCTTGCGTCGAACCAACGAAAATCCCATTTACCCAAATGGACAGTTTTGCTTGTGCCGCACCGACATACAACCGGACTAACCGGCCTCGCCAATCCTCCGGAATCGTGAAAAGACGGCGCAACCGCATGGTTGGATTCGGCTCCGTGTTCGTGGTCCTCCCCGGCTCTCCGCTTGCCGGAATCCGTGGAGGATCCGGCCGGAACGTCCATCCGTAGTTGACATAAACCGGTGTTCCGTATCCCTTCATCTCCCATGTTGCGGGAAGATCGATCGCATCCCATTGCGAATCGTCGAAACCCGGCTTTTGAAACCCGGCAAGGCTGCTTGGTTCCTTGGCATCCGGCCGCCAGAGACAGCGCCATCCCTCCTGCAGCGAAATGCGCCAATCGTCAATGTCGTAGAGATATTGGTCCGGCGACAGCGTCAAAGACCGGCTCGGCCAGGCGAGCGCGGTTGCCGGAAGTGCGTTTTGGGAGATTGCAACTGGTTTCATGCCAACAGAATCGCGAGAGAAATCAGCTTGACCGGAAACAGATGGACACCCAACGGCCACACCCGCTCCGGAAACATAGGTCATTCTGCGCCTTGATAGGTGGAGACGGCGGCAGACGCAATTTTCTGGAGGAGATTGGCATAGGTTTCGCCGACATCCTTCGGGACATACGTGACTTCGCCGGGGTCAATGTCCAGTAGCGTCTTTGCCCAAACAAGTCCAATCAGATATTCGCCGAAAGCATTGGCATGATAGCCGTCCTGGCGATGGAGCGGCTTTCCTTTCGCCGGGGCACCCGTCTTCTTGTCAGCAACAACGCGCAATCCCCATTCCGGCGTATCCCAGGCCGTTTTGAACGCCCATCCTGCAGGAATGGTCCGGAGATTGTGCGCGGCCGCAAATTGCTTGTACGCCTTCTCGATTTTTGCGTACATTTCGTATGGTGTGAGCCCCGCCTTCGAAATCCGCTTTTCATCGCCCCGGTATGCCCAGGTTTCATGCAAGACGATTTCCGCCTGCGGCGCATGCAAATGGATGAATTCCATCAACCGGGTGCCAAACGGCTCGTAGGTTGCTGGATTTTGGGAGTACCAACTGGCTTGTTGAATGGTGACACACTGCCACTTTTCCGCCTCCAGCATCTGCGCCAGCGTCATCGCCTGGTTTTTGTACCGGTAGCAGACGCCGTTTGTGGAAGCGTTATTCCAGTGGCGTTCCATCGTGCACCCGCCAATCATGGCATTGCCGAGCACAACCGGCTTGCCGGCCGTCTCGCAGATTTTCGCCAGATAATGGTGTGCATTCACCGAAAAACTGTTGCCAATCGACAGGATTTTGACGGGAGCCGGTTGCTCTTCCGCACGAGCCGGAACAACCGTCGGAAAAAGGAACGCCAGCACGATGGCAAAGGAAAGGATTGTTTTCTTCATGGCAACTAGCATGTTGGACGTGGAATCTTGTTCAGGCTTAGAGGAATGGTCGCGGGAAATCCGCTCAATTGCTTCCGCCCTTGCGGAACTTGCGGTCCAACTCCCGTGTGGAAGTGAAAATCATGGTCGGATATCCGAGGGGAGACGCATACGGAAGTTTGCAGCCGGCAAGCTCGCGCAACAATACCTTTTGCTCCTCCAGATTCAACGCCTTTCCGGTCCGGACCGCTCCGCGCGAAGCTGCTGCCGCAACAAGTTCCTCCTGCCAATGCTGGCGCCCGCGACGCGGTCCGGCTTCTTCCAAGGCAAGCGCCGTCTCCTCCAAAATCGACTTTGCGGATGCCCCGGCCACGATATCCGGCATTGCATGGACGACAAAGGTATCGCCGCCAAAATCCTCCACATCGAATCCCATGCTCACGAGAACGGGAAGAAGCGTGCGAATGCGCCGCGCATCCACCGGCGACATGGCAACGGTCTGCGGAATCAAAAGCCGTTGCGAGAGCGTATCCGTCTGCGCGGCAAGGCTCATGAGGCGCTCGTAGATGACGCGTTCATGCGCGGCGCACGGATCCACGATGGTGTAACCGCCGTCCGTCTCCAACATCAAGTACCCGGAACGAAGCGTCCCGAGAATGCGGAAATTCGTCCACGGCGCCGATGCGGAAGGTTCCGGCACTGCCGCCGGAGCGGTCGGAACGGACGGAGTCGGCGGCGGCGGCGAAGCCACGGGTGCGTGGACGGACACGCTTGGCGACGGTTGGACAATCGGCGGCGGGGCGGACGGCGCCGTCGCCGATGTTGAAGCGGACGCAATCGGCGGCAGCGCGGGCAGTAAGGCATCGGCTGTCGGATCGGCGGGAACCGGTGGCGTGACACGTTGCGCGCGGAACGTCGTATCCGAAATCGGATGAAATGCAAACTGCTCCTGTCTTGGCGGCGGGGACAAGGTCAGCGGCTTCGGCAGCGTCGGCGCAACAGCTTGTTGTTGCGGTTGCTCCGGCTGCGAAACTGGTGCCGGTGCAGATACAGGCTCGGGCGTGGAACCCGGCGAAAACACCGCCGCCGCCCGATGCGGGGAAAGCGCCGATGAAATCGTCGCCAGAACGGCATCGCGAACCGCGCCAACCGCCCGGAAGCGGACTTCGCGCTTCGTCGGATGGACATTGACATCGACCGATTCCGGCGGAACGTCCAAGAATAGAAAAACCTGCGGACGACGCCCCGGCTCCATGCGCGGGTAGGCCTCGCGAATGGCCGCCTGCACCGCAGGAGCCGTCGCCGGCCGCTGGTTCACAAAGACATACTGCCCTTGCGCATCGGCACGCGTATTGGACGCAAGCCCGATAAACCCGTGCACATGGATGGCCCCGAAAACGCGGTCGACCGCAACAAACCCCTCCATCTGGCTCGAGCCAAACAGATCGCAAAGCCGTTCTTGCAGTGAAGTGGCCGGGCGCAGCCCGTATACGGACGCTCCATCGCAAGTGAGCGAAAAAGCAACATCCGGACGCGAGATCGCATGGACGATGACTTGGTTGCGAATGTGCGCCTCTTCCGTCTGGAAGGAGCGCAAAAACGCACGCCGCGCCGGAAGATTGTAGAACAAATCGCGCACTTCAAGCGTCGTTCCCGGCGGCATGCCGCAATCGCACACTTCCGTATGGATGCCGCCATGGATGACAATTTCCGTTCCCGCATCGTCCTCCGGACGACGCGTGCGAAGCGTAAAGTGGGAGACGCTGGCAATGGAGGCGAGCGCTTCGCCACGAAAGCCCATTGTCTGGATCCGGTCGATATCCTGCACCGTCCGGATCTTGCTCGTAGCTTGCCGCTCCGGCGCCATAAGCGCATCGTCGCGCCCCATGCCGGACCCATTGTCGGCAATCGAAATCAGTTTTCTTCCTCCAGCCGTAACCACGATGTCAATGCGCGTCGACCCGGCGTCCAAAGCATTTTCCAAAAGCTCTTTGACAACCGATGCCGGACGCTCTACAACCTCGCCTGCGGCAATCTTGTTGGCCACATCCTGCGAGAGCATTCGTATCTTTGCGCCTGATTTCTTTTCCATGCGGGACAGTATACCAAAAAGACAGACGTTTTTCACGGCAAAACCACCGCCGGAGAAATCCATTTCCGGCAATGCGCGGCAGATAAACAGTCAATTGCGGAGCTCAATGAAGCGGCAATGCCGCTAGTCCGCGAAGCACAACCGGCGCACCGGTGAGCTCAATCCGTACGGTTCCGTCCGTTACGGGCAGCGTTGTCGCGCGCCCGATGCAATCCGTCAATTCCACTTGTTCGCCACGCGCCGGAAGCGTCACAGCCGTGCGCGTCTTCCAGCAATCGACCCACGGTTCCGGGCTGGCATACGGACTTTTGCGCTCTGTCAAGACGTATCCGTCCGCACGACTCCAAAGAATGTAAAACGGCCCTCGTGGCGAGGTCCATTCCATGCCACGGATCGCCCCGTCCTCGAACTGTACCCAGCCTCTGAAAACCGCCCCCTCCAGCGTCTCCGCCGCCGCAATGTACCCGAGCGCACTCGGCTTGAGACTCAAATCGCGCTGAACCAACCCGAAATGGTACTCGCGGTTCTTCGGATTGACGCCAAAACGGTCAAACCAGACCGTGTCGAACAACTGATACCAGAAGGCGGCTTTCACCCCTTCCGCCTGCGCCAACACCAACGACAGGAATGTATTTTCGGCGGCATTCCGGTACGAATCCTCCCAATAGGAATTTGGATAGGTGGGTGCATAGACTTCCGTCAAGTAGAGCGGCAACTCCGGACGTCCCAATTTCCGGAGCGTGAGGCGCGCATCCTTCAGCGAAGCATAATAATTCCAATAGTTGCCGCCGTTGCGCCCCTTCCATTCCTCCCATGGCCTGATGACGGGATAGTCCGGCGTGAAATTGCCGCGGCCGGGATGCAGACAAAAGCCGTCGATCAAATCTAACGCGCCGCATTCTTTCATTTTCTCCGTGAACGGAATGTCCATGCCGGCAAGTCCTTGCGACAGAATTTGGACCGGTTGCCACTCCGGATGCTTCTTCCTTTCTTCGAACAGGAAGCGGATGAAATCGCTATAGGCCGGGGCCTGCAAGGCTTTTCCGATGCCGCCCCCTTCCATGGCAATGCCCAAAGTGGACATGTTCGATTCGTTCCCGACTTCCCAGAACCCGTTTTCGTTTTCCGCCAGCGCCTTGAATTCTTTCTCCAAAAACGCCAGGCGATCGGCTTTGTTCGTATTGCTCCAATTCATACGGGTCTGGCGCATGGCAATCCGCGGCGCATGCTGCAGGCGGGTATCCCCCATGCGAATCCACCGGACGCCCATGCGATCCATGAGGCGCTGTACGCTTTCTTCATCGGGAATCGGCCAATAGGCGGCAATACCGAAAATAGATGTATCCGGTGTCGTTTTGAAGGCATGCGGCGGCAAGACGCTCAGATTCGTGCGGCGAAACGCTTCTTCGCCTGTTTCCGGATCCCGGACGGACACTTCGGCAAAGTAAATGCCGCGAGGCTCCGGCACCGTACACGAAACGGGATGCGCAATGCCACCCAACCCCGGAAGGACGATTTCCTTCCGTTCCTCGTGCAGCAGGCGTCCGTCCCAATCCCGGATCCATGCGTGCAAAAGTACTTTGCGACTCGTTTCGTGGCCGGAATCGAGCCGCGCCGCAAACGATAGTTCCGTTTCTTTTCCGGGCTTCGATTCCCAAAGCCCGTAGAGCGGCAAATCCTCGAAGGTCACGCCATAGCGGCGTCCCTCCCAAGCACCCAAAACCTGTTTGCAGACAGGTGAACGGAGATCGCCGGGAAAGATTGCCATGCGGGAACGAAAGATGCCCGGCTCCACGAATTGAACGGCCGCATGCCCCCTCTTTGTTTCTTTCCACCGCGTATTCAGCCGTCCTTTATAGGCCATCACAAAGGGCGTATCCGCCGCCGGATACGCTTGCAAAACGCCTGCCGGAACTTCAAAGGGTACGCCGCCGGAATCATGGCGTTTCCAAAAGGAACATTTCTGCTCAATCGTCTCGATGAGACCGGAAACCGTTCGACGCACCATCGTCGAATCCAACGACGCTTTCGGATTGGTCGCCGGAACGCCTGTGATGAGCCATTCCAAATCCACATACCGCGGATAAACGTTCAAGACCGCCGAAACAACCGGCTTTTCTTTCACGGGCACCGCTTCTTTCCCCGTCACGATGTCGCCCAGCCCATACGTAATCCGAACTGCCGGATGCGCCCCCTCCAAAATCTCCACCTCTCCCTCCGGCAAGGTTTCGCCGCGTACTTCTCCGCGCAAACTCAACCCTTGAATATCCAGAAGTGGCTTTCCATCCGCCGTGCAAATTTCGAAACTTGCATTTTCCCGGATTGAAACCTGAACGGACGCCGACCGCAAAACCAGCGGGAACGAAAGTCCCGGCATTTCTGCGCCCGGTTTTGCCTGCGCGTATGCCGTGACGCCGGAAAGCGTGGCCAAATAGAGAGCAAAAGCCGTCCTTGCATGCCGTTTCATGTGTCAATCCATCCAAAAAGAAATTCGCGTGAAAAATAGTTGCGTAAAATAGAGAAACTGTTTCGTTCCGGTGGCCAAAAAAATTCCGGTCTGAAAGCCGTACAAAACTTTTTCGCCCTTGAATATAGGAAAATCGCATCCTTTCTGTCAATCCTGCCGAACCACCCCTTATCCCGGTTTTTCGGCGTGAATTTTCCCGAAAAAGGAATCAACTCCGTGCAAACAAAGGCTCAATTATATTCCTCCGTCTCGCAAAAATGCCGCAGACTTTTTCAAGTGGCGAAACGAAACTCGCGTATGCGCGGTGCGCGGGTTGGCGGCGCGAGTC
>JBJEVW010000046.1:0-4906 GCA_051884735.1 Kiritimatiellia bacterium
ATTAACGACGCGGTTTCCGTCGGGAGTCGGATAATCTCCCGAGAAATACCAATCACCCGTATGGTTGGGGATGGCCTTGCGCAGATTGGGCCGGGTTTGGTAGACCACCTTGATTTCGGCTTGAATATCCTCGGGCGTAAGCAACAGAGCGATTTCCTGCACGAGTTCATCGAAAGTGAACAAATCGTAGAGTTGGCGGACTCGATTCTGCATTTCGTCATCGGGGCGTCTCAGATCTTCGTGCGCCTCTTTTGCGGCCTTTTCGAGGGCGTCCATCCGGTTGCGTTTCGCGAGAAGGGAAAGCAGAGCCCGGAAAGCGACAAGTTGATCGAATGACGCCATATCGATTCCATAGCAATCCGGATAGAGAATCGGTGGCGAAGCCGATGCGATTACGATTCGTTTTGGCTGAAGACGATCGAGGATGGGGAGAATCGCCCGGCGGATGGTGTTTCCGCGAACAATCGAATCGTCCAGCACAACGAGGTTGTCTTCTGCGGGATGGACAACGCCGTAGGTGATATCATAGACGTGCGGAAAGAGATCGTGGCGTGTGCTGGAATCGGCGATGAAGGTACGGAATTTAGCGTCCTTGATGGCAATTTGCGCGAAACGGATTCTCTGACTCGGATAGAGAGCCATGAGTCGTTCGAGCATTCCGTGGTAGGAGATGATGGCCGTATTTGGAATATAGGAGAAGACGGAATGGTCGATATCGTCATCGATTGCCTTAAGAACGTCCGGCACGAGGGCGCAACCGAGCGCTCTGCGTTCCCGATGGATATCGGTGTCGTTTCCGCGGGAGAAGTAGATGCGTTCGAAGACGCAGCGGCGAATTTCCGCTTCGGGGAGAATCCGTTCGATACGGACATTGCCATCGCGGGAAACGATCAGTGCATTGCCGGGCGGCAGTTCGCAGACTTCTGCGGAAGAGAGATTCAAGACGGTTTGGATTGCGGCCCGTTCCGAGGCTACAACGACGATTTCCTCATCGAAATAGTAAAATGCGGGGCGAATACCATGTGCATCGCGCAAGACAAAACTGTTGCCGCTCCCGAAGACGCCGCAGATGGCAAATCCGCCGTCCCAACGCGGGGCGACGGATTTCAAGATAGCGGGAATGTCAAGGTTGGTGATATCGTGAGCGGCTGCGGAATGCTGTTCTACGGCGTGGAGCAGATCGACGAGAAGGATATCGGAATCTTGTTTGGAGGTTGGATGGTATCCTGCGTCGACCAACTCGTTGAAAAGCGCCGTTGTGTTGGTCATATTGAAATTTCCGGCCAACAGCAAGGTATTGGCGCGACGAATGGAGTTGCTCACCATGGGCTGGCAGGCCGAGAGCGAGTGACGTCCGAATGTCCCATAACGCAAGTGGCCGAGGTAAACTTCGCCGCAGAATGGATTGGCGAGGGAAGTTTCCTGTTTTTCCGGTGAGGCTTCTTTTGTGATTTTTGCGGTCACCTGTTCCAGCAAATCGGCAAGCGGAAGACGTGGTGCGCAAGACTTTTCGATATGGTAGTAAGGCGTTCCCGGCTCTGCATTCAAGCCAATGCAGGCAATTCCCGCGCCATCCTGCCCGCGGTTGTGTTGTTTTTCGAGGAGAAGTTCCAGTCGTTCAAATCCGAAATAAGAGCTTCCATATTTTCGCCGGTAATACGAGAGCGGTTGGCGCAAGCGAAGAAAGCTAATCGCACATTCGTGCTTGAGATCGTCTGACATAGCGAGTATTGGGAAAAGACAAAAACAATATCAATTCCGTAGCAAGAAAAATGCCACTTTTCAAGAATGTCGAAACGATTGTGAGAATATGGCTTTTTGTGGTTGAGGGTTGAGGGAATCTAGGCGGCTGTTCCGCACATTTTTGTAAAGAATGAAATCCGCCTTCTACAAAAATGTCCTATTTTCCGAAAAAAATCGATTAATCGTGGCGAAGGGCGACGATTGGGTCGAGGCGTGCGGCCCGGACGGCCGGATAGATGCCAAAGATGACGCCAACGGCCACTGAAATACCGAGGGATAGGGCGAGACTGCTCCACGTCACGATCGTGGGCATGGAAGCGAAGGTGGTAACGGCAAATGGAATCAACAGGCCCAAAGCAATCCCAATCAGGCCGCCAAGGGAGGACAAGACGAGGGACTCGATGAGGAATTGCATGACGATTTGGCTACGGCGAGCGCCGATGGCTCTCCGGATGCCGATTTCACGGGTGCGTTCCGTGACGCTGGCGAGCATGATATTCATGATTCCGATACCACCGACGAGAAGCGAAATTCCGGCGATGGCACCCAGTACGATGGAAAAAGTTCTTTTTGTGGCTTCCGTCTGGCGAAGGAGCGCCAGCGGCACATTGACTTGGTAGTCTTTCCGTTTATGAAACGTTTCGAGCATTCGGGTAACAGCCTGCGCGGTCGCTTCGACATGTTCCTCTCTATCCACGCGGACAACGACCTCGTGGAGTTCGACCAATTCGCGGGTGAAAGAACCGTTTGTGTGGTTGAACGTCAGATCGCCGAAACGTTCGCGGATGGCAGACAAGGGGACATAGGCGTCTGTTTGCCGGTCGAGTGTTTGGCTTTGGCCTTCTCCGGCGTTTTCGTTTTTGATGATGCCGATGATCTCGAACGCTTGTCCGTCGACCGTCAATGAACCGCCGATGGCGTACGATTTTCCGAGCAATCGACGGGCTCCGTATTCGGTCAAGACGGCGACATTGGCATGTTTGGCCAAATCTTCCTTGCTCAGCCGGCGTCCGGCGATAAGTTCACGCGGAACGACATCGAACCATTCTTCGGTCGTGCCGACGATCCGCAGGTCGAGCGTCCGTTTTCCGTAGCGTCCCGGCTTCTGGATTGCCTTAGCGGGAATGACGCTTTTGATGGTCGGAAAGGAGTCTTGCAGACGGAGAACGTCTTGATAAAGAAGTCCATAGACGCTGAGGTTCAGATTGCGGCCGGAGGCGTTTTCGTCGGTTGGTTTTTGAGCCTCCAGAAGAATGTTTTGCGAACCGAGTTTTCGGATTTGGTTGATGGTTTCCTGGCTTGCGCCCTCGCCGATTGCGAGCATGGCGATGACCGAACCGACGCCGAAGACGAGCCCCAGCATGGTCAGGATGGAGCGCAGTTTGTGGAGAAGGAGATTTTTGACGCCTAGTTTCAAGTCGCGGGACAGGCGTGTCAGGAAGACGCTTTTCATGATCAGCTCATTTCATGGATCAGACCATCGCGCATGACGATCCGGTGTTCCGTCCAGGCGGCGATATCGGGTTCGTGTGTTACCATGACAATCGTTTTTCCGCGTTGATGCATTTGGCGGAAGATTTGCATGATTTCGATACTGGTCGCGGTATCGAGGTTTCCGGTCGGTTCGTCGGCGAGTACGACGACGGGATCTGTCACGAGTGCGCGAGCGATTGCGGCGCGTTGTTGTTGACCGCCGGAGAGTTGGGACGGCCGGTGGAAGAGCCGCTCCTCGAGGCCGACGATTTTTGCGAAATGGGCGGCGCGTTCCCGGCAGAGAGATTCGCTGACGCCTTGGTAGAACAAAGGAAGGGCGATGTTTTCCGCAACCGTCAATTGCGGGATCAAGTTGAACGACTGGAAAACGAAGCCGATGTGCGCCAGCCGGATATCGGAGAGGCTGTCATCGTCGAGCTGGGAGACATTTTGGCCGTTCAGCCGGTAGATTCCGGAAGTCGGGCGGTCGAGGCACCCAAGCACTTGCAGAAGGGTTGATTTTCCGGAGCCGGACGATCCCATGATTGCCCAGAACTCCCCCTTTCGGATTTGGAGTGTGACACCTCGAAGAGCGTGGACCTTTTCCTCGCCCATATCGTATACCTTGGTCAGGTTTTCGAATTCGATGGCGCAAGGGACGGACGGATCGGCCATTTCAGACTCCTTCGGGGGCTTTCTCGTCATCCCGGCCGTCATTTTCGATTGTCCCCTTTAGGCGGACGGAGTCGGAAAGGGGCGGAGTCAGGAGAACCTCTTCACCCCCTTCGAGACCGCTGATGACATGAACCTCGATATTGTTGTCGAGACCGATTTCGACCTCATGACGGGAAGGTTTACCATCGGCCCCGCGAATCCAGACATACGATTTTCCGTTGATTCGGGCGACTGCCTGAACGGGAACGGAGACGGCGTCTGCATATCGGGCCAAGATAATTTCAATCCGGCAGCTCATCCCGGACTTCAGTTCGCCGATGCCGCCTTCGAGGCTGATTTCGATGGGATATTCCTTCAAATCGGGATTCAGCCAACGCCGACTGGTATCTGCCATGGGTGAGATTTTGGAAAGAATGCCGGTGTAGGTCCGGTCGGGCAGAGCGTCGCATTGCACATGGACGACCATGCCGGTTGCCATGCTTTTGAGGTAACTTTCGTGGATGTTGGCGGTTGCCTTGAACGTATCGGCTGTCGGGAGGTAGATCAAGTCGCGGCGTTGCCAGATTTCGGTGCCTTCCGCGAGCGGCTCGTTTTTGTCCCAACGGCGCCCCGTGCTAGTGGAGTAGATGACTTGTCCGGAACGTGGCGCGTAGATTTTGGTTTTCGCGATTTGATCCTTGATTTTTTCGAGTTTTTGCTTTTGGCGGTTGAATTCGCTTTCCTTTGCCCGGAGGGCGCTTTCGGCTTGAATGATGGAGGAATGGGCTTTGCGCCGGGTTCGTTCCAGCGAGGCGGTTTTTTGGCGGACATCGCTCTTCAGTTCGGCCAGTTCGCGTTTATGCGTATAGTTTTCGAGCAAAGCAAGAGCGCCGCGGCGGTTTTCAAGCGTCAATTGGTTGTGTTTCCAGGAAAGTTCATCGCTTTTGAGTTCGCTTTCGGAGAGGAAATTTTCCGCATAGAGCTTCTTCGACCACTCGTATTTTTCCTTGGACTGTTCGAGTTCCTGTTCTGCGAG
>JBJEVW010000047.1:0-20379 GCA_051884735.1 Kiritimatiellia bacterium
CAGAAGACTGCGACACTTCCGCAATTGTCGCAGAAAGCACTTCGTTGCGATTATTGTAGCCAAGCGTGTCGACATTGCGGTAATGGGCCGATTCAAGGCATCGTAGGCGTAATCGAGCATCTTCCCCATGGAAAAGAATAGCTCAAACAAGCCACGATCATCCCATAGGGACGCAAGAAAGGCCGTTTCAGTTGATATCGGCCATCAATTCTGCTAGCATGTCGAATGCAGAAGTTGATCATTTCTATTTATTCTCCATCTATTCCCATTCTCTCATGAAAAAACAGATTCTCGGCCTTTTCTCCGCGGCCTTCGTCCTCTGCTCTTTCCCCATTGCGCAAGCCACCCCGCAGCAGGAAGCCACTGATGCCTTCCGCGCTTTTGAAAAAAACTATAGCGCTCTTTCCCTTTCGGAGATCGTTGCGCTCTTTCCGGCTTCCCAACAGCAAATCTTCACGGATTGCACCCGGATGTTTGCCGAATTTGCCGGAAAAGAAGTTTGGTCGGCCGGCCGCAAGGCATTGTACACCATCTCCGCCACCGGCGTGAAGCAAGCCCACATGCTTTTGAACGATCCACAGTATGACGAAATGATTTCCCAAGCCTTCAATGAAAGGTTGGAGGGTTCGCCTTACGAAAATCTGACAAAGAAACAAAAGGAGGCTGTTTTCGTCCATGTCTTTGCGACGCTTGGCGCTCTTGCGCAGAACGCAACCTACGAAAACGTCCGCACCAAACCGATTGCGGAAATTCTCCGCGTAAAACCTCTCTCCATGGCTGGGGTAACCGACAAACTTCCGACCGTCTCCTCGATTGTGGACAAGCCGGAAGCCATCAAGAAAACCACCGTCGTCTCGGATACCAAGGTCGAATTTACGGTAGACAGCGCATCGGAACCCGTCACGTTCGTCAAGGTCGATGGAAAATGGATTCCGGAGGACTTCTATCTTACCCGTGAAGATGTTGCCGAAATCAAAACCGGAATTCAGTCGCGTCAATTGAACAATCTGCAGAAGAACACCCTTGTCAACGCATTCCGCACCGTTGCCGATATGGCATCGGCAGTCGGAACCGCCACCGACGGCGAATCGCTCACCAAAATCGTCCAGCAGCAAAAGCCCAAGCTTTTCCCGATTCTGATGCAACTCTCCATGGCATTCTCCGAGCCCGGCTCCAATGCCATCGAAGCAGACGATGAAAAGGAAGATTCCGTACAATAACGGCCTCACTCTTCCACCATCAAAAGCCTTCTCCCTCTGGGAGGAGGCTTTTTCTTTGAGTGCGGCAACACCGCCATCCCGAACACCATTGCCACCCGTCGAACTTTGCGGCTTCCGGGAAATATCTGAGACATCCGGGATGGATGAGACACCATGCCCAAGAAACCCTAAAAACCACCCCGCTCACGCGCCACTATGCAGCTCGACGGCGCGATGGGACATCGCGCCCTACCGCAAATTTCCACCATTGCCCGCAGCATCCGCGTGCGCACAGCATCGCCGATTGTTTTGCTTTCCTCATGATTCGCCACTAGTTGTCAGGGTTTCCGGCCTTTGTGGCTTTTCCGATCCTGTAACGATAGAAAGAAAAGACGAACCGCCTAACGGCGATTCGTCTCCTTCCAAATAAAAAAACGGCTTTATATCCGGTCGAAGCGCTTTGGTATCAAGTAGATCAACGGAAAACCGACAATACTTACGACCGCCTTGACAATGAGATTGAAGAGAAAGATTTCCCACACGACCTTCCACGGCAGAACACCGGCAAAGGCCCCGAGAGAAAACACCAGATTGTCGATCGGAATGGAAATCGCATTGCTCAGCAATACACGCAACCAAATGCGATTCTTCATGCGACTGCGTACCAAATGATACACTTGCGTATCGGCCAACTCACTGAGAAGCATGGCCGCGAGAGAAGCCGCGACAAGACGCCACATCGGCGAAAAAACAAGAGAAAACGAAGCGGCCGCATCCGAATTTTCGCCCGGCACTATGGCACAGAGCGCCAAATAGGCGGATGCGGCGAGATTGACCCCAAAAGAGGTGAAAACCAAGCTTGTGACACCGCGCTTTCCCAGCACACGATGCGCCAAATCCCGGATCGTGAACGTGAGCGGATAGCAGAATGTCCCGAGATCGACCGCCAGACCGAAAACAACGCCGATTTTCAAAGAGGCGATGTTGGAAATCAGCTGGAGCCCAACATAAATACCGGAAACAATGGCAATGAGGCGAATCCCGTCGCGAAGTTCGCGCCCGGAGCCGGTTTCCGGAACCGGCCATTCAGAGACCTCTGCACCTGAACAAGGAATGGTAGACATGGATGGATCGATGGATTTCGTTTTGTTTTGCGAGAATGACGAATGGCAGGATCGCTGCGATGGCGCGGCTCGCCGCTATTCGTCTTGAAACACGGAAAGCTGCCGCGCGGCATCCCGCACGGCAGCTTTTTCCCTTGCAGACAACTGACGATCAGAGGTCGTTAATCCATTCAGAAGTTGCAAGTGACGCGAAGTTATTTCTTTTGGAGCGCGTCCTTGATCTCATTGAGCTTCGCCTTGAGAGCATACGGAAGACGTCCGTAGAAGTTCTCCTTGGCAGCCCAATCTTCTTCAAGGCCTGCGAGTTCCTTCTTCCAGCCTTCGGCATCGACCTTGAGAAGTTCTTCGAGCGTTTCCTTGGAAACTTCGCAATTCGTCAGATCGATATCCTCAGGACGGGGCAGCAAGCCGATTGGCGTGTCGACAGCGTCGACCTTGCCTTCGATGCGTTCGCAGATCCACTTCAAGACGCGGCTGTTGTCGCCGTAACCCGGCCACATGAAGTTGCCGTCGGCATCCTTGCGGAACCAGTTGACGAAGAAAATCTTCGGCAGCTTGGTCGCATCGGTGCGGAGAGCCATGGTGAGCCAGTGCATGAAGTAATCGCCCATGTTGTATCCGCAGAATGGAAGCATGGCCATGGGATCGCGGCGGACCTGGCCGATCTTGTCGGAGATGACGGCGGCGGTGATTTCGGAACCGGCAGCGGCACCCATGAAGACACCGTGCGTCCAGTCCTTCGCCTGGTTGACCAACGGAATCGTGGAGGGACGACGGCCACCGAAAAGCATCGCATCGACCGGAACGCCAATCGGCTCGCCTTCGAAGAGACCATCGAAGCCATCCTTGTCGAGAACCGGGCAGTTGACGGCAGGTGCCGTGAACCGGGAGTTCTTGTGGGCGGCAACATAGCCCATTTCCTTGATTTCCTTCTTCGTCATGCCCGGCTTCGGACCCATGCGGTACGGATCGTCCGCGCAGACATAGCAGGGATTGCCCTTCCAGTCGATGCCTTCCTTCGGTGCCTTGACACCCATGTCCTCCCACCAGATGTCGCCATCGGGCGTGAGAACGACATTCGTGAAGATGGTGTTCTTGTTGCAGGATTCAAGCGCGTTCGGGTTGGAGTTCTTCGAGGTGCCGGGGGCAACGCCGAAGAAGCCATTCTCGGGGTTGATGGCATACAGACGACCATCCTTGCCGGGCTTGATCCACGCAATATCGTCGCCAACCGTCTCGAGCTTCCAGCCTTCGAGGCGGGGGAGCATCATCGCCAGGTTGGTCTTTCCGCAAGCAGACGGGAATGCGGCCGTCATGTAATGGACTTTGCCTTCCGGAGAGGTGAGCTTGAGGATCAGCATGTGCTCGGCCATCCAGCCTTCGCGACGGGCAAGCGTCGAAGCAATGCGAAGCGCAAAGCACTTCTTGCCGAGCAGGGCGTTTCCGCCGTAGCCGGAACCAAACGACCAAATTTCACCGTCTTCGGGGAACTGGACGATGTACTTCTTGTCCATCGGGGCGCAAGGCCACGCAACATCCTTCTGGCCCTTCTTGAGCGGAGCACCGACGGAGTGCAGGCACGGAACGAAATATTCGCCCTTGTCGATTTCCTTGAGAACGGACTTGCCGACGCGGGTCATGATTTCCATGTTGACCACAACGTAGGGAGAGTCGGTAATCTCGACACCAAGCTTGGTGATGGGATTGCCGAGAGGACCCATTGCAAAGGGGATGACGTACATCGTACGCCCCTTCATGCAACCCTTGTAGAGACCGCGGAGCGTCTCTTTGAGGGCAACCGGGTCTTCCCAGTTGTTGGTGGGACCTGCTTCAACTTTCTGCTTCGAGGAGATGTAGGTGCGACCTTCGACACGGGCAACATCGGACTCGTGGGAACGGGCAAGGTAGCAATCCTTGCGGTTCTTGGAGGTCAACTTGATGAACTGGCCGTTCTGCACCATTTCTTCGCAGATCGTCTTCCATTCCTTCTTGGAACCATCGCACCAATAGACGCGATCGGGCTGGCAGAGCTTACGATACTCTTCCACCCAAGCGAGCAACTTGGCGTTCTTTGTGGGTTGCTTTTCCTCGACGACGGGAGCCGCCTTCTTGCAGCAGCCGGCCTTTTTGCAGCAGGTTTTCTTAGTTGCCATGGAACTTTTTTCCTAGATAGTGGTTGCCCGAGAACCGTTGTCGGAAAGAAAATCGGCGCTCGGAAAATTTGGTTAATAATGATATGCAAATCGCAATTCAAAATCAAGAAAAAACGCGCCGGGAAAAACGCGCTGGGTGCGACGAGAATCCTTACAACATAGTGCGCCCCATTTCGTCTTTATGACGAGTATCGTTCAAGGACACCATGCGGCAAGCTTGGACATCAATTCGTCACGATCCAATTCCAACGGACGAGGGCTTGGTTTCTTATAACAAGGTTCAAGGAGACGCTGAAAGGGACAGATTTCAACCCGACAGAAGAAGTTCCTTGTGGCACAAACCAAGCCCGGCCAAGCACATCAACCCCGCTAATTGGACTGTTTACGCAAAATGCATATAAAAGCTCATCATCATCTTCGTCTACAGGATCCTGACTCAACCACCGGCCGTCAAGCGGGTGGTAGTGGCGGTAGTTGTAGTAGACAAGACCTAAATCATCCTCGGCATATTCGCTGGAGAAACGGAAGGTATTTGCAGACGCGAGTGTACCAGACTGTGCGGTTACGGCGCCGAAGGGGGCGTACTCGTAGTGCGCAGAGAGGGAGCCATCGGCAGAAAGAACCTCGGAAATGTTCTTGTTGCCGTCATGCGTGTAGAAGTGTACAGAGTGCTGCGTATCGAGTGCAGAACGCTGCCACGCGAGTGGACGCGTCGCGATGGGGTCCGTCGGATCCCACACATACGCATTACCGGCGTTGTCCGCGATCTGCAGGTAACCATCGTAGACAAAGCGTTTGTCATTCTTTGTCACGCGGCGGCCCATGCGGTCGAAGGACATTGTAATAACCATATCGCCGTTCTCCCAACGGATTGGGCGGTTTTCGCCGTTGTAGGTGACGAACCAGGTGCCGGTCGTGGTGCCCTTTTGCAGCCCTTCCGCTCCACCGCCTTGACGCACACCTTGGTGGGCGTCTGCGCCACCGGCACATCTGGCGGCATCGGCTGCTGCCGCTCGCGCAATGCAACCGCAACCGACGCCGAAACCAGCAGCGCGTTTGCCGCGTGTCCGCTATTGCCCGTCTGCGGTTGGCTTTGATATCATTTCGATACTCATTTAGGCAGACCTACACGAAGGATTTCAATGGCAGTGAATCGAAACAGATCAAAGGGATAACATGAACAGACAAAACACATCTCAAGGGTGGGTTTACATTCTGACCAATCCGAGTTTTCGCGACGATTGGGTGAAGATTGGGAAAAGTGCGCGCCCGGTCGATGTTCGGTCCAAGGAACTCGACAACACCGCCGTTCCTTTGCCTTTTGAAATTTATGCAACCCTTAAAACCGCGAAATACGATATTGTCGAGCGAAAGATACATAAGGCCATTGATCGTTTGACTGATTTGAGGATTCGGCAAAACCGAGAGTTTTTCAATATCAAGCCCGAACTGGCGCTTGAGATTTTGACCGATGAGGCCATGTTGCTTGATGACGCGGAGATTCAGCGTTATAAGGACAACAAGCCGCTAAAATCAGATGAGCACGATGAAGAGAATGAACATGCGCGGCCGCGGCGGGCACGATTTAAATTTAGCATGGTCAACATCCCCATCGGCGCAAGGATTGTTTTTGTGCCTACTGGCGTTGAGGTCAAAGTTGCCGGCGATGATCAAATAGAGTATGAAGGCAGGATATACAAGCTATCACCATTTGTAGGCACGTTTATGCCTGTTGATCACCGTAATACCTCTGGCGCGTATCAAGGAGCAAAGTACTTTTCCTATAACGGCAGGATTCTGGATGACATGCGGCGCGAGACGGAGGAAAGTGTTGCCGGAGGCGAAGCGTGAGCGATCTCGACCGTTGCTTGTCGCGCGAGCGGATCGCCGAAGCGATTGAAAAGGCGCCGGCTTTGGCGGTTGTGCTGAAGAAGCTCGCCGACAAGGTCGCCCGCGGCGTGCGCTTGGGCGCATCGTTCTCGTCGCGGGATCTGGACTACGGCGCCCAGCGCGAGTTGGAACGGCTCTTCGGCACGATCGGACGACGTCTGCCCAACGGCGCTTTCCGCATCCAGCTCCACGAATCCCTGCGCGAACCGGTGCAATGGCGCGAGGCGTTGGCGTATTTCGGATTGGAAAAGCAACCGTGTAATGAAAGCGCAGTCGAGGTGTTCGCGCGGCTGAAACTGCTGCTTCCGGAGACGGATTGGTTTGTGGACGCGCTTTCGCAAAGCGACGAGATCGCGCGCTTTCTCGCGCGCGCCGAAAACCGCGACGACTGGTTGCGGCTTGCGAAATACGTGATCGAGAAGTTCTTTCTGGCACGACATTCAATCACTACGTTGTCGCAGCTGGGCGCCGATATTTTCCGCGACAGCAAGAAGCTCCGCAGCGGGGCGCTGCGCAACCAGCTGCGGGCGATTATCGCGGCGATTCTCCGTGGCGCCAAGCTGCCGGAACGCGAGCTTTTCGAGGGTGTGGGCATATACGACAACCCCTATACGTGCAGCGTCACGTTCTCCGCACCGGTTTCGTTCGTGGCCGACGGCAAGGAATTCGACTTTCCGCGGGTGCTTCATGAATCCGGCCTGGCCTGCCAGCTCCCCTTGGCAACGTTGCTGGAGATAACTGGACTTAGCTGGCATGGACGGCGACCGGAAATCGTGACGAGCGAGAATGCATCGCCGTTTTTGGATTTGGTCAAGGACGGCGTCCCTGCCGTCTACACCGAGGGCTACCCGAATGCCGCCGTCAAGCTGCTTTTGCGCCAACTTGACGGATTGAAAATCAAGTGCACACACGAGGGCGATGCGGACCTTGATGGGTTTCTCATCGCGCGTCAAATTCGCGATTGCATTCCGGCAACGGAAATCACGGCACAAGAAATACTCTCCTTGGCGCGGCGTCGCCATCTCGATGTCGGCATCGCCCTGACCGGCGAACAACGCAAACGCCTCGCGGACTACTTGGCCAAGGACGATCCGGATCCGTTCGTAGCCGCCGAGGCGAAAGAATTGCTGGCATGGGGCCGCTGGATCGAGCAGGAATCGTTCGCGTCCGTGCTGAGCAAGGAAGGGGGTATCCAGTCATGAGCCGGCGGCGGACAAGCGAGTTGCCCGACCTCTTTGCGGGGATTGATGCCGGCGCCGCCGAGACGGTGCAGCCGGATTCGGCGATCGTCTCGCCGTTCGTGGAGGCGACGCGCGAAATGCTTGCACGGCGCGCAACGACGCTCGGCAACATGCTCTCGAGCGAGCGGGCCGTGGAATATGTCGCGATTCTGCGGGCGCTGGCGGAATTTCGCGCAGAACACGAGCCCGAGCCGCTGCACGAGGAGGTGGAGCTGAAGGTGTGCGGCGAAGATGCGGATGCATTCGCATCATCCGCCTTCAAGAGCGACCTGCGCCAGCTCAAGGAATGGGGCCTCGTCACGGAACGCATCGAGAAAGAGCGGCTCAGGGGCTACCGCGACAACCGGCGCACCAAGTTCCGCTACCGCTTATGCGAGGACGCGGCGGCATTTGTGGAATGGATCGCGGAGCGTCATGTGCACGATCTCAATCCGGGCGGCGGCGACGAGACGGGCAATCTGCTCGATCTGCAGCGCTCGATCCTTTCGGAACTCCGGCGGATGCTGCACCGGGTCGATGCACAAGACGTCTCGTACGAGGCGGCCGGCGACGTTCTGTTCCGCGTCGATCAGGTTTCGCGTTCCATCGACGCGACAGCACGCACGCTTCAGGAACTCAACTTGCGCCTCTTGGGCTTTGGCATCGCGGAGTTTTCGGCCGAAGATGCCAAGCCGGTCGTCGACGAGCTGACGGTGTTTCTTGAACGGTTCGGGCGGCGCTTCGGCACGCTACGCGAGGACATTCTGCGCGACGTCGAAGAAATGCGGCGCGACTGCCACGCGAAGCGTTGGACGGCCTGCGCGGAGAAGCTGTCCGCCGAGGCGGCGCGCTTCCGGCATATCGCGTCCGTGCGGGTTCCCGACGCGCCGCGCATCCTGTCCGACGCCTCGCTCTTCTACGGTGCGGGCGGCACGCTCGTATCGTTGATGTCGCGTGTCGGCGACTCGGCGCGAAAGGTCTGGGGCAAGCTGAACGCGAAATTGCGCGAACTCGAGCGCCGCAATCACCGCATCGAAGATCTCGGGGCGCGACTCAAGGAGTTCGCCGCCCTGGCCGAGGAAGAGGTGCCGCACCGCTGGATGCAGCAGTTGCTGGAGCCGGCGAACATGTGCGGGGACGCGCAAATCCGACCCGGCGGCGAGTTGTCGGTCGCGCCGCGGCCGAAGAAGGAGTCGTCGGTGACGAAGGAACGCATCGTCACCTGGATCACGCCGCGCAAGGTCGGCGAGCGGCCGGATGTCGCGTCCATCGCCGAGGAACGGGCCAGACGGCTCAAGGAGTGGATGGCTCAGCGGGGCATCTACCCGGACGAAGCTGGGTCTGTTTTGCTTTCGTCGGGCAGATATGAGGAATTTGAAGACTTTGCGAACCTGATGCGCGTCATCGGGCAGATCCGGCTCGGCGACGGCAAAAAGGCGGAAAGGCTGCTTAACCTCGTCGGCATACCGACCGGCAGATGGACCAAGGTCGGATCTGAAACTCGCTCTCTGGCATTTGAGAATATAGAAATGAAGCGGAATCTCTTTGCCGAAAATCCGATGAAGCGAACGGAATAGCCGTGCTTTGCCTTCAAATGGCTCCTCGGCACTCTTTGGAACTCCGTGAAAGATAAATAACTCGCCCGGCAACCGAACGCAAGCACGTCACACCTCGGTTTCGCATACTACGATAGTCGAATTGACGGAGAGTGGCACTTCTGTGCGTGCTATGGAATGACTTTTCCGGAAAGATTCTTTAGGGATGATGAAAATGACGCCGATTAAGAAAATGAATGCAAAGAATTCGAGAAGAAGAATTCAAGCTCGCGAAGCCCCTCCCGACAAGAAGAACCGCAAGTCGTTCTGGCCGTTTTAATGAGGAATCTAGCAATAAAAAGGAGAACCAAAAGTTTTTCTGCCCCAAGGTTTCACCTTGTGTGCGAATCAGCCCCGCACCTTGAACCACTCTGCACATCACCGCCGTTCCCATGCGCCTGTGATGACTCGGCCTCCCCTCCCCCGCCCTTTGTATTCATTAGGGTATTGGCGGAACGAGTCTGGCCTCCCGACTCGCGTCCTGCCACCTCTTCCGCTCCATTGCACTGCGGTCTCGACCCGCACACACAGTAAAAACTTTGCCGGGGCGGTATCGTCCGCCCCAACCTGCCAGACGTGCTTACCGCATCCCCGCCAGAGTGTTTTCCAGGCTCTAAAATACGCGGAACGAACGGATTAGCCAATTGTGGTAGGCGACGGGTCCGTCATTGTCTTCCACGAGCGAGCCATCGACTTTGCGCGCCGGCTCCGGATCGCGAAAGACCTCCACTATCGCACGGGTTGTCGCCAACGTTGTTCCATCCGCCGTGGAATCGTCGAAACCGTAATTTGGCGTGTAGGCATCGGCACGGAGCAAAATCAAATAACTTTGGCCACGCGTCGTGAAACCATTGGCAACCGAGCGGAAAATGCTCTCGCGTTCCGCATCGCTTTGCATGGTTCCTTCACTCATGATCCGCTCCAAAATGGGATTCCGTTTCTTGCCCGATTCATCAAAATCGGCGGCGATACCCAAATCCGACAGGCGGGATACAATCCGGCGCGACGTTTTGAAGCGCTTGGATTCTACTACCTCGATATCATCGGAGGTTTCGAATGCGTCCAAAAGATCCCGCGCAATCTCATACGCCTTCGTCTCCGACAAGGTATTGGTCTTCGTGCCTTGATCGCAGACATACGCCGCCCCATTGAAGACCGTTGCAATCGGAAAGGGATTCAAGGGTCCATCCGCAACCGCACGGGGCGGCGCAATTTCCGAATAACGCACAAGTTGCGGCGCATTGAGATTCACGCGTCCATTGTGAATCGCCGAATACAGCGCCTTGTCGCCCGTCGGATCGGATGTCGATGCGTCAAGCTGGATATTTCTTGTTTTTGGGGAGCGCGGCTCCGTCAAGGTGAAGTAATCCAGCACCCGGTGGAAATCGCCCCTCAACCCGCCTTCCTCGGTCCAACGGTAGGTATGGAAAAGCGAAAGCGTTTCATACGGACCGCATGTAACACCGCCCAAATCGCCGAGTGACTGGAAGGCACCATTGGGCATGGCGCGGTTCATCATTTCAAGAGTACCAAAGAATGCGCCGGAAGAATTGGGATTTCCCCCGACAGCCGTATCCTGATCATTTCGAACGAGCAAATGCGCCATATCCGGATATGTATTCCACTTGTGCATCATCCATTGCGCATACGGCATTTTGTCGTAGTCGGTGTTGAAGAGAAGTTCACGCTGCAGATAGTTGAAGACAGTCTGGGAACGGCCTGCATTGATGCGCATTCCGTCAATTTCATCGAGCCCGTTTTTATCCATGAATTTGGAAAAATCGTCCGTCCACTGCTCCCCCATCGTCCGGGCAATAAAGTCGTTCATCCAGACCAGCATTCCGTCCGGATAGCTTCCCTGCCCGTCAGCATTGTCCGTCCAAAGGGACGTTGTATCAAAACCGAACGCGGGTGCCGCGCACATGGCCCAACCGGGGGCCAAATCGCCATTGGAGCCTTTGGGATTCGCAACGGCGGTTTCCGTCCCGTTCAAATGGACAACTCCCATGTCCATCCGGATCCAATAGGTGTGGTGCTCTGGATCGTTCTCGCTGGTTGTCGTAAGCGCCGGAGCAGGAACCTGCTGGATGTCACCCTCGTTCGAGGAGAGTTTGGCCGAAATCCGCACCGGGAAGTAGACATCTGTCCGGTCGAATTCACCGGGATTTTCCTCGATATTCGTCTGTTCGTAGAATTCCCATGTTCCACGATGCCCGGTCGGCGATTCTTCATCGACAACCGGCCAATGTTTGGCATAACTGCGAACCCGGAAACGGACCGTATCCTCATCGCCGAAGCCTTTTGTATTCTTCGACCAGACGCCGGAATCCGCCGTAAACGATCCGTGGATATAATTCTTTTCGCCGTCCAGAGGATTCCATTCATTTCCTTTCTTGTATTCCCAAAGAATCTTCGATGGATCGCGAACCGTTCCCGCTCCCAAATTCAGATACTCGAGAATTTCGTAGTTTTCCGAATCGAGCTTTGCGACGGAAGGCACTTTCGGTTTGCCGCAGAGAATGTCGTATTGGACTTCCAGATCCATTCTGGGAAGATTGCGGGGATCCGCCAGGAAGCACCGGGCGGCCGCACCGACATGCGCAACAAACTCGACTTCCCGGAATACTTTCTTGCAAATCTCCGGATCGACCGGATCGCCTTCCTTCCATTCACTTCCCGCCATGTCATCGCGCAACTTCGTTTCCGCACTGCCTTGCATGACATAGTATTTCGGATCGCTATCTTCTTTCTTCAGATAGGCCCAAGTCATCGAAAGCGCGGCGGAATCCTCTGTCAGCGGGAAGTTGAGCGGGTTTTGGGAAACGGAAGCGGGCGGATTGAATGTGTCCGAAAGCGAAACAGGGTTGTTGCTGCTTTTGAACCGAAGCGGCAAATCCTGGATGCTGCCCAGATTCTGCCAGGCATTGAAAGTCCCCCACTTTCCGGGAACCGTATCCTCATCCAGCGCGTCCAACAGAGAAACGGTGGCGAGCCGCGCACGGGAAACAGAATAGACGGAATCGTTTTTCTTCGCGAAAAAGCGATAGAAAGGCTCGTATGACTGATTCGCATCCTCCGCCGCACTCCGCGCATTGCTCGAATCGACATTTTCGGAACGGGAACGGGCAAAAACACGAACCATCGCCGCCAAAGCGCGCTTTGCAAATATCCGGATTTCCGTTGAATTCCAGCTTCCGACCGTATCTTGGTCGGGCAATGGAATTTTTGGATAGCCTTCCGGCGTCAACTCGTCAAGAGAAGTCGTAACGCCGGAAAACAAATCCGCAGGAAACCAAGGCCCGTTTTCTTCGGTGCCTTTGCAGTTGCTGTTCAGCTGGCTCTGTTTTTTGGGATACAGAACGGAAAGCGCGGGATAATCGCCTTTGGAAAGGCCAAGCCCGGCATTATCCGCTTCCGCCGTGTACTGGATCATGTCCGCCGTCGAGAAGAAGGTGCCGGCTGCGGTACGGCCGGCCAAGAATCTGGCCGGGGACTGAAGAGAAATCTCCAACCCGTCTGCCTCCATGTTTTTGGAGGGCAGGATGAACGCGGAAGGATCTTCTCCACACGTTTCTTTGCGGGCATCGGCCGATTGATCCAAACCGGCCTTGTTCCTGTCCAAAAGACCCGTCGTATCCAGCACGACAAAGGCGTATCGCCCGACCAGCGAATCGTTCGGATACCCCTCCAAGCCATAGACACCGCCCCCTTGGTTCTTCGTGCTCTTGGACGAAACAGAGGCGTAGATAGGTGCCCATTGCACGTCCGCCGAACGGACCAGCGCCAGCTGCGCCGGTGTCAGATAAGACGCCAGCTCCTTGTTGAGAATCTTTGCGTCCGCGGTCTCGGACGTTCCCAACCGTCTCGAAAAGAAGAAATCGTTCGAGGTGACGCTGGACGAGGAGATGAACGGCTCTCTCCAAACCGGAACGGCCCAGCCGTTGGTCGGGTTGTCAAAGGAAAGATCGATCGCCTCGATCGCTTTTCCCAATGCCGTCTGCAGACTCTGGCGGGCGACAAAGGAATTTTTCAGATTGGTCGTACCCGAACGCTCCGCGCGGGTAAACATGGAAAAGGCTACCGCCATCAGCATCATCACAGACAGGATGCCGAGAACGACAACCAGTGCCGAACCTTTGGATGTCTCAGGATTATTTGCTTTCATCATATTCAATCGGTTCCGGAAACAAATTCGTCATTAGGGCTCCCACGTGCGTTCGTCCCACTTGAAAGACGACTCGTAGATGCCATCTTCGCAAAAATACCGGTATTGCGCAGGGAAACTGACCACCCCTTCAAAAACATTTTCTGCGCTCACGCCTGACGGCCGTTCGAGTTTGACACGGTACGCATTGCCCCATGGATCGCAAAATTCCCGGCTCTCGCCCTCGAAACGATCGGGCGGAATGTTAATGAGAGCCGCATTGTTGCCGTTTCCCAGCAACTCGCGCATGTTGGATTCCGTCAGGAGCGTATAGCCGTCCTCGGACGTTCCGGAGAAGGAGGGAAACCTGCGATAGGCATTCCAATACGATTTGATGGCGGCGCAAATCTGCTGCGCCTCCGTCGTCGCCGTGGCAACGTATGCACGCTGCCGTGCAGAATAGGCCGCGCCGCCGACAAGCCCCATCAAAATGCCGATAATGCCGACAACGCCCAGCAACTCGACAAGCGAAAAGCCGGCAGCCCCCTTGACGCAGGAGCCCAGGCGAGGCGACCGGAATAACGTGAAATGCTTTTTCATGGACAAAAACAGCTAACGGACGATGATATCATCGGGTTTCTTGGAGGAGCCGTTCGAATTGTCAAGACCATTCGGTCCGAGCGACTTCACTTCCAAAGTGGAAAACGAACCGGAACGGGTCAACTCCAACCGGACCTTGACGCCAATCACATTCTTCCAGGCGATTTTTCTGAACTCGTTGCCTTGTTCGAAGCTTGACCGATCCAGGGAGGAAGAGGCCGTGATGGACGGCGGCGTCACAGGGACAAAGGTGAAGTTCGCATCGTAGGCATTGCCCATCGTGCTGGAGGAAGTCGTTCCATTGTCATGGAGCTTGGTGGTTTGGGACGTTCCTTTCGCCCATCTGCTTCCGCTTCGCTTGAGGGGCGTTTCCTTTCGAGTCACCGAAGAACCCGCCGAATACTCGATCAAATGCGGTTCGCGCGCATCCTTGTCTTCCCCCGCTTTCATGCAGATGAACGACAGCGAAGAATCGCTCACCTCGACCGGATCGGCGGAAGTCCAAACCCCGTCAAAGGGACGTCCGTCGATGAGCGTATTCAAATCGCGGGAAATCGCGCCCACGACACCGCGGACGATCATCCCGCCTTCGGCACGGGCGTATCCCGTATCCCACGCAGCGGAAGACTGCGTGAAAAGCGTTCCAATCATGACGACCATGATCAGCAACACCGCCGTCGCCACCATGACCTCGATGAGGGTAAAGCCTTGTTTGTTTTTCTTCATATCTGAAACCGAAAAGGAAGGGAAAAATCAAAGCCGCGCCAAAAACCTACGGACGACTCAAAAATGTATATTCCTGCGAATAGACTTGTTCGTGGATGTAGACGGATGGACTTCCGGAATCCGTGGAAATCACAGAAACGATATAGCGATGGGGAAGCAAAATATTGGAATCCTCGTACGTGGACAAATCCGCACTCCTCGAATTGCTATTTTCAGAGTTGCCCGTGACAACCCGGACCGGTCGCATCTGCCGCACAATCCGGATCAAATACTGCATCGGCTGCGCTAGCTCGGCAGTCCTGGGATTCTTGCGATCATTCGGATCGTCCGTTTCGTCTCCGACATACCAGACTTGACAATCCTTGTTGTCTCCAAAATCTTGCGCATCGTAATCCTCCACTACCAGCCGGGTCATGGGCGAAAAACCGGAATCCGATTTGAACGAGGACAGCCCTTTCATGGTGTTGGCCAGTCCGGTTCCGTTGGAGGCGATCTTCCACCACTGCGCCGGATCGTTCCATTTGCCGATATCGTCAATCGAACGGACATTGGCCGAAATCGTCTCCAGCAGCGAAGCGGAAAAGGTAATCTGCGTGGTATCCGTCTGCGCATTGACGCTTTGGCGAAGAGCACCCGGAAACAAGCCGAAAATCGCAAGCATGCCGCCCGCCGCGACCAAAAGCGCCATATTGACTTCAATCAAGCTGAAGCCATGGCGGCGGGGAGCCGGACGGGAACGATCCGCGACCATGCGATGAAAAAAAGAGAAAATCGTCTTCAAAGAAATCTCCTTGTCGGAAAAAGCCAAAGGAAACCCGCATATGCGGGTACTATTGAATGGATGTTATGCTGACTTGCCCTTGGGAATTGATCTTGACTTCAAAGCCCTTGCCTGTCATGGAATCGACAACCTTGAAGTCCGTCTGGCTCGTTGAATCCAACGACCCATCCGGACGGAACAGCACATACGCTCTTCGAATGGCTTCTTCGTTCAGCGCACCGGTCGAAGCATTGAACATTCCATTGAAAACCATCCCTTTCGGAAGCGACTGCTCGGGAGAAACCGTATACCCGTAGACGCTGCCAATCTTGAATCCCCGGCTGTAGGCATCATCCTCGATGGCGAGAGAACAGGTGTCGTCGTTCTTGTCGTAGAACTGCGGACATAGAATGGAAGAAAACACGTGATCCGTCATGTCGTACACGCGCATGTCGGCAAACCGTTGCACGTAATCTTCCCACACGTCCTTCTTGTCGGAAGCGGAAAGACTGTCGATTTCCTTGGTAAGGCCGCTGAGAGATTCATCGAGATTCGCATAGTCGTCGGAAATCCATTTGGCCGAAATGGGCGACCCGCTGCCGATCGGCGATTTGCTGCCGGAGGAGCGCCCCGTTACCATTCCGGCCCGCCGGACAAGTACGTAGGTGTTGTAGCCCGTGACCTGAAAGCTGATTTCTTGTCCATCCACGCACGCCTGCTGGCGGGCCAGCATGATGGCGCGCCGTACGGCATCGCCGCCCGACGAATTGCCGAAGGCTTTCAAGATTCCGTTGAACCCGCCGACGACAAAGACGGACATGATGGCAATGATGCCAATCACGGCAATAAGCTCGAGCAACGTAAAGCCCTCGCGGTTGTGTGGATGAGGCAAGATCATGGCGAAATACAAGTCGAATCGTGAAAAGGAAACCAACAGAGCCGTCGTTGGCGGAAATCGCTAATCGGCGGTCACCGTGCAGCTGTTGTTGTTGAAATCAAAGGTAAAGCGGAAGGGTTGCCCGCGCGAAACCGTGCGCTTGCGCTCCTTCGCCGTAAAGCGGTAATAGTCTCCGTTGCTCCTGTAATACGAACATTCGGTGTTGTCGCAATACCGGCGGTCGGCCGTTTTCGTATACCCTTTTTCGCAATGGGGGCACACGATGAACTGTGCCCGGTAGACCAACACGGGCGCGCTGCGCCGCGGAATGGGGCTTCCGTAATTCTCGGCGGACGGGTCGGAAAAGGTCGCCTCGCCGCGCGAAACGAGCAACGCATCGGCCATCGCCGCACACGGATAATCGTTTTTCGACAAGCCGTCTTTCTCCGGCGTCAAAAAGCCTTTCAAATCCAAAAAGTCCTTTTTGGTTCCGTCCGGCAAGGTCGCATTGATCAGATTCCCGACAATCAAGCCGTTGTTCTCGTAAAAAGACAAGGAGTAGGAGTAGGAATCTTGGTCGGTATTGCTGCCGGCAATCTTGTAAGAGCCTTTTTTCAGTTTCAAGTTCGCGTTGAGGTATTCACGCGAAATCGGCCACCGCTTCATGTCGTGGTAATACTGCATGCAGGCAGCCTGCAACAGCATCGCATCATTCTTGTTCTTCGCATTCCGGGACGTTTCCACCATGTGGACAATGGCGGTGGAAAGAAGTCCGGCCAGAATGCCGATGATGGCGATGACAACCAAAAGTTCCACAATCGTGAAACCAAACCGATGCTGTTGCTTTTTCATGAAAAATCGTGCTGAATCGTGAAATGTGAAGTCCGAAAAAGTCATCCGGGAACGAAGCCGCGCATTATTGGCCCCAGGAAGAAAGAACCTTCTGCCGGTCCTCATCGTAAACCCAAGCCGCCGTCGTGGCGGAAATCTCCAGATCCGAGCCATCGTCCGTGAATGCACCCGGAATCGTGAGCTTCCCGTCGCCATCCATGTCCAACATGACCCAGACGATGCCATAACCCCAGGCATGCTCCTGCGTGTTGGATTTTGCGCCCGTATCCCGAACGTACGAAGAGTCGTACGCTGTCAGCGGATTGCCGTCGTCATCGACAAGGCGATTCTCGACCCAAGGTGCGAAAATGCCGAATTTCTTCTGCAAATCGCTTCGCTCCAGACGGCTGTCCGCCGGCCACAGCTCGCTATGATCGGAATAGGAACTGAGGGCATTCGGAAGAGAACTTCCCTTCGAGACCCCGCCACCGGTGATGGCATACTTTGGATCGTATTTCGAAAGGTCAAGTGCCGGAACCGGACCAGGAGCGGTCCACCAGTTCAGAAGCGAGGCAATCCGGGGCGACATCTTGACGATGAGATCGCCTCCCGAGGCCGAACAATGCGTGGAATACGCCCCGTTGTCGGACTGGTTGTTCAATAGTGCCTTCGAGGGAAAACGGCCATTGTCCAATTGCAAATTGGCCCAAGCGGCCGCAACCTGACTGCAGAGATCCGTCGCTGCCACGGCGCGGGCACGCCTTTGCATGCGGTTGTACGCGGGGAAAAGAAGCGCCATAAGAATGCTCAAGACGGCAATCACCGTGAGCAATTCAATGAGGGTAAAGCCTTTGCGGTTCATAGCGAAATCCGTTGGTAAAGGAAAGAGGAAAAAACGAGGAAAAGTCCGGAAAAACCGGACTAGTAGACACCGGCAACAATGTCATCGGCCGTGCCTTCGACGCCGTCCGGGCCGTTCGACCACAGCTTGTAGCTGTCGTACGGCGGCAGCGAACGGTATTTGAGCGAGCGATACCATGCGTCTTCGAGTTTGTACACCGAATTCGTAATCGCCCCGTTTATGCCGGCCGCATGACAGAAAGACTCTTTGAGATCGATCCGAATGACACCGATATGATTGCCCTCCTTGACGGGACGGTTGTCGTCTCCCATCTTGGCGCCCAAATGCGGCAAAATCCGGCGCGCCGCCGCGATATCGCGGTCCGAATCCCCGATTCCACCATTCTTTTTGTTGAAATTCGCCCATTGCCGAATCCCCAATTCCGAATTCTGCTTGCTGCTGTTGTTGGGGTCGTTGCCGGTAAACAGAATGGAACCGTATTCGGCCGCGCCGTTATACCGGGGAACGAGGAAGGAAACAAGACCGAATGTATAAATGCGCCCCGTATTCGCATCGCCGGAATCGGAACTTTTCCAGCGAATCTGCTTGTTGCGGTCGCTATTCAAAATCTGCTGGACAACCGATGGCTTGAATGTATAGGTGCCGGGAAACTCGTAATCGGTCGGTTGCCCCATTCCCTCGTACTGAGAGACCGGCGGATATTTGCCGTAAATCGCCCGGAATTCTTCCAAGGCATTGGCCACTTTTTCGATTGTAGCACGCGTCGCGGCAATGTCATTGCTCTTGCCGATGCCGGCAACCATGCGAAACACCATGCCGGCCAGCAGCACGATGATCACAATGACAATCAGCATCTCAATGAGGGTAAAACCTTGTTTGTTTCTCATGGGAACGAAAAGCGATTTTTATCAACGAGGGGACACCCCGGCAGACGGAAAGGGGGCGTGTTTTTTCGTGGCGCATCGCGCCTGCAAGCCCGCAGGCGCAAACGCACACCATTCTAGCCGCCGGACATCTGCCCGATGATGGCCGTCAGCGGCTGGAACATGGCAATAACGATGGTGCCGACGATCACCGCAAGCACAACGATCATGAGCGGCTCGATAATCGAAGTCATGGCTTCGACGGCATCGTCCACTTCACCATCGTACGTGTTCGCAATGCGGTTGAGCATATCCGGCAAAGCGCCGGTCTCTTCGCCGACGTCGACCATGGAAACCACCATCGCCGGGAACTGCTTGCTCGCCTCCATCGACGGCGTCATGTTCTCGCCTTCCTTCACCGCATCGTGAATCCGCTGGAAAGCACGCGAGATGACGGCATTGCCCGCCGTGTCGCGGACAATGTCCAACGCCTGGAGAACCGGAACGCCAGACTGCATCAGCGTGCCGAGCGTGCGCGTGGAGCGGCCGACCGACGACTTGCGGATGACGTCCCCAAATACGGGAATCCGGAGCTTGATCGCATCAAAGACAAATTTTCCCTGCGCGGTATGGGACAAAAGCTTGACCAGAGCAATGATGAGCACGACTGCACCGACAATCGGAAGAGCCGATTCGGCGAAGTTATGCGAAAGTCCGACGACAAAGCGCGTGATGGGCGGCAGTTGCGCATTCTTGCCCAACATGTCCGCAAACAGCGTTTCGAACTTCGGAATCACGGTTACCATCAAAAAGCCCGTCAGCGACAAGGCGACCACCAAAACCACAACCGGGTAGGTCATGGCGCTTTTGACTTTGCTCTTGATCTTCTGCGCCTTCTCTAAGAACTCGGCCAACCGGTTGAGCGACTGCTCCAACGAACCGGCCGCTTCGCCCGCACGCGTCATGTTGATGTACAGGTTGTCAAATGTCTTCGGGAACTGCGCCAATGCCTCCGAAAAGGTCGATCCGCCTTCGACCGATTCGCACATCCCTTGCAGAATCCGCTGCAAAGCCGGATGCTTCGTCTGCTTCGTCAAAATCCGCAAACCGCGGAGCAGAGGCAACCCGGACTCGACGAGCGTCGCAAGCTGGCGCGTCAAAACCGTCAAATCCTTCGGCTTGACACGACTCAAAAAGGCCGGCATCTTCAACGAAAGATTCGCATCCAAAACGCTCTTTTTCTTTTTCGCACCGCCGACAGGGGTAATGGTCACAGGCGTATAGCCGCTTTGCCGGAGACGCAACTTCGCCTCTTCGATGTTCTTGGCTTCGACTGTTCCTTCTTGGGCGTTGCCGCTGGCATCTTTTACCGTAAAATTGAATGTAGGCATGGGGAGAGACCTGACTGGTTTGGAAAACAGGGCGATTGTAGCATATCCAACCGCTTCTTTCAATCGCAACGCACCGCCCATCCAGAGCCTTGTATCTTCTCAAACTCAATGCGACCATATCCGTCGCATTTAGTTGTTCCGAAG
>JBJEVW010000048.1:0-4883 GCA_051884735.1 Kiritimatiellia bacterium
GGCCCCGTGCCCCATTGCGGGTTTTGCCGGGCGCAGGCCTCTGCGCCCCACCGGCCGCCGGGCCTCCCGGCCCCGTGCCCCATTGCGGGTTTTGCCGGGCGCAGGCCTCTGCGCCCCACCGGCCGCCGGGCCTCCCGGCCCCGTGCCTCCCGGCCTCGCCACTCCACGCTGTAAATATTTCTTGTGAACGGCAATCTCTTTCGCTATACTGCTTGCTACGACTTGACGTTTTGTCGAAATCATAAAACAGGGCTTTTTTCTTCCCTTTTTCATTTCGTATGCATCCGGATACCATCATTACCATCGGCCGCCAATTCGGGAGCGGAGCCCGCGCAATCGCAAAGCAACTCGCCCTCTCCCTCGACATCCCATACTACGATCGGGAACTGATTGTGTTGACGGCCCGAAAATCCGGTCTCGATGAAAATCTCCTGCAGCACCGCGAAGAAAAGCCCTGCGATCCCCTCTGTCTCGCCTCGTGGTATTCCCCTTTCTGCTGCAATTCGGAATTGCAGTTCGGCCAAAAGGTCTTTTTGGCGCAGTTCAATACCATTCGAGACCTTGCCGAAAAGGGCGGATGCGTCATCGTCGGCCGCTGCGCCGATTTCGTCCTGGCAAAACGCCCGCACGTCGTGCGGGTCTTTCTGCACGCTCCCATCGAGGTGCGGATTCGCCGCGTCATGGAACGCCTCAACCTCGATGAGAACCAGGCGCGCCGGAAAATCCGCGAAATCGAGAAGAACCGAGCCGCCTACTATAACTTCTTTACCGATCGCAAATGGGGTGCCACGGAAACCTACGATCTGTGCCTCAATACCGACGGGCTCTCCCAAGACGATGTCGTCCGCACCATCCGGCTCTACGCAGAGGCCCGCTGCCCCGGCGCATAGGCCAAAACCCTCTTTTTCCTACAAAACATAAACTCATAAGGCCGTCTATATACGGAAACGATCATGCAGAATTCTACGACGAAATATGTCTACTTTTTCGGCTGCAACCAAACGGAAGGAAAAGCCGATATGCGCAACCTGCTCGGAGGAAAGGGCGCAAATCTCGCCGAAATGAGCCTCATCGGACTCCCCGTTCCGCAAGGCTTCACCATCACAACCGAAGCCTGCACCCGCTACTATAACGACGGAAAGAAAATCGGCGATGACATCCAGGCGCAGATCCTGGAATACATCGATCGCCTCGAAAAATCCTCCGGCAAAAAGTTCAACGACGCCAAAAATCCGCTTCTCGTTTCGGTCCGCTCCGGTGCCCGCGCCTCCATGCCCGGCATGATGGATACCATTTTGAATCTCGGCCTCAACGAAACCGTCGTCAATACCCTCGCCGAACAGTCCGGAAACCCCCGTTGGGCTTGGGATTGCTATCGCCGCTTTATCCAAATGTTCTCGGATGTCGTCATGGAAGTCGGCAAAAAGTACTTCGAACGGCTGATCGACAAGATGAAGGCGGAAAAGGGCGTCAAAAACGATGTCGATCTGAATGCCGACGACCTCCGGACGCTCGCCGAACAATTCAAGGCGGAATACCGCGCGAAAATCGGCGCCGATTTCCCCGATGATCCGCGCACCCAGCTCTTCGAGGCCATCAAGGCCGTCTTCCGCTCCTGGGACAACCCTCGCGCAAATGTCTATCGCCGCGACAACGACATTCCCTACTCCTGGGGTACCGCCGTCAATGTCCAAATGATGGCATTCGGAAACCTCAACAACGAATCCGGAACCGGCGTCGCCTTCACGCGCGATCCCGCAACGGGCGAACGCAAGCTGATGGGAGAATTTCTTCTCAATGCCCAAGGCGAAGACGTCGTTGCCGGTGTGCGCACGCCCATGCCAATCCAGAAAATGGCCGAGGTCATGCCGGAGGTTTTCGAACAGTTCCAGACGGTCTGCAAAACGCTCGAATCCCACTACCGCGATATGCAGGATATGGAATTTACCATCGAAAACCGCCACCTTTTCATGCTCCAGACCCGCAACGGTAAGCGGACCGCCCGCGCAGCCCTCAAGATTGCTTGCGATCTTGTCGATGAAGGCGTTCGCACCGAGCAGGAAGCCGTCATGATGATCGATCCGCGCAACCTCGATACGCTCCTCCATCCGCAATTCGACGCCGGTGCCCTCAAACGCGCGACCCCCGCCGCACGCGCCCTCGCCGCTTCGCCGGGTGCCGCTTGCGGCCGCATCGTCTTTACCGCCGAAGATGCCAAAGCCTGGAGCAAACGCGGCGAAAAGGTCGTGCTTGTGCGCCTCGAAACATCCCCCGAGGATATCGAGGGCATGAAGGTCGCCCAAGGCATTCTCACCGTCCGGGGCGGTATGACGTCCCACGCCGCCGTCGTTGCACGCGGCATGGGCACTTGCTGCGTTTCCGGTTGCTCCGAAATCTCGATGGATGAGGACAACAAGGAATTCCGCCTCGCCGGAAAGGTCTACCACGAGGGCGATTGGCTCTCGATCGACGGCGCGACCGGATGCGTCTACGATGGCGTCATCCCAACCGTCGATGCCGTGATCGGCGGCGAATTCGGCCGGATTATGGCTTGGGCCGATAAATACCGCGTCCTGAAGGTGCGCACCAACGCCGATACGCCCCACGACGCCCAAAAGGCAAAATCCCTCGGCGCCGAAGGCATCGGCCTCTGCCGCACCGAACACATGTTCTTCGAGCCGGAACGCATCGCCGCATTCCGCGAAATGATCTGCGCCGATTCCGTCGAAGAACGCGAAATCGCACTCGGCAAAATTCTCCCCTACCAGCAAAAGGACTTCATCCAACTCTACGAGGCCCTCGGCGGTCAACCGGTCTGCATCCGATTCCTCGATCCGCCTCTGCACGAATTCCTGCCGCACGACGAGGCCGAAATCGAACAACTCGCAAAGGCCCAGAACAAGTCCGTCGCCCGGATCCACGAAATCGTCCAGAGCTTGCACGAATTCAACCCCATGATGGGGCACCGCGGTTGCCGCCTCTGCGTTACTTTCCCGGAAATCGCACGCATGCAGACCAAGGCCGTCATCCGGGCCGCCGTCCATGTCCAAAAATGCCACCCGGATTGGAAACTCAACCCGGAAATCATGATTCCCCTCACCGGCGAACTCCGCGAATTCAAATTCGTCAAAAATATCGTCACGGCCGTCGCCGATGAGGAAATCAAGGCCTCCGGTTGCCCGATGTCCTATGAAGTCGGTACCATGATCGAAATTCCGCGCGCCGCCTTGACCGCCGACGAAATCGCCCAGGAAGCCGAATTCTTCTGCTTCGGAACAAACGATCTGACCCAGATGACTTTCGGATTCTCCCGCGATGACGCCGCCAAATTCCTCGGCGCCTACTACGATTCCAAAATCTACGAAAACGATCCGTTTACGCGCCTCGACCAAAATGGCGTCGGAAAACTCATGGAAATGGCATGCGCACTCGGCAAGTCGAAACGCCCCGGCCTCCATCTCGGCATCTGCGGCGAACACGGCGGCGATCCTTCCTCGGTCGCATTCTGCCACCGGATCGGTCTCGATTACGTTTCCTGCAGTCCCTTCCGGGTTCCCATCGCACGGCTCGCCGCCGCGCAGGCCGCCATCCAATTCCCCCGCGCGTGATTCCCTGAATCACGCTCATTGGCGATGCCACGATGCGCCGGACGCTCCCCGCGTCCGGCGCTTCTTCTGAAAACGCATCGACATACCCCGCCTGCGTCTCCTTCTCCCGCCATGTCTCTTCCCGTCTATCTCGCCCCGCTTCGTGGCGTCACACTCTGCGACTTTCGCGCCTGCCTCGGCGAACAATTCCACGGCATCAGCGCCGCTCTCGCACCCTTTATCGCCCTCGGCGGACCCGGCCGCGTCAAACCGTCGATGCTCGCCGATGTCCTCCCGGAAGCCAATGGTCCCCTGCAAACCATACCGCAAATCATCGGAAAGGACCCCGCCGCCTTTTCCGATATGCTCAAAGCACTGCGCGATCTCGGCTATACAAGGGCGAATCTGAATTGCGGCTGCCCATGGAAATTTGTCGCCAAAAAGGGACGCGGCTCCGGTCTTCCCGAAAACCCGGACGTTTTCGAAAAAATGCTCGAAACCGGATGCAAGGACATGCCAAACGGGTTTTCCGTCAAAATCCGCCTCGGCTACGCCTCGACCGATACCCTCGCAGCGCGCCTCGACTGCATCAACCGCTATCCGCTCTCTGCCATCATCGTCCATCCGCGAACCGGCATCCAAATGTACGGCGGCCATGTCCATCTGGACGTCTTCGCCGCCCTCCTGCCACACTTCCAAGCCCCCGTCATCTACAACGGCGATCTCTTCTCCCCGTCCGATGCCATCCAAATCGCGAAACGCTTTCCCTCCCTTCAAGGGCTGATGATTGGGCGCGGGCTCTGCCAAAATCCCGCCCTCGCCGAGGAAATCGCCGCCGCATTTGTCGCGGACGCCTCGAATTTACCCTTGCCGATTCCTTGCCACGACGCCGCATTCCGAGCCCGTATCCTCCATTTTGCGGAAACCCTGACAGTCCGCTATGCCCGCAAACTCTATGGTCCGGCTCCGCTCATCGGCCGTTTGAAGGAACTCTGGAGCTACCTTCACGCCTCTTTCGAAAACGATGATGCGGGTTTGCGGAAAATCCAACGCGCCCCCGATCTCCCTTCCCTCCAGGCCGCCATCTCCGCCCTCACCTCCCCATAATTTTTTCCCCCACTCTGCGCCCTCCCGGCCCCGTGCCCCATTGCGGGTTTTGCCGGGCGCAGGCCCCTGCGCCCCACCGGCTGTCGGGCCTCCCGGCCCCGTGCCCCATTGCGGGTTTTGCCGGGCGCAGGCCTCTGCGCCCCACCGGCTGTCGGGCCTCCCGGCCCCGTGCCCCATTGCGGGTTTTGC
>JBJEVW010000049.1:0-20354 GCA_051884735.1 Kiritimatiellia bacterium
CTCGCAAATTACCTGACCGGGCTCTCTCACTTTTTCTCCAACAAAACCGAATTTCAGGGAGAGGTGCATTCCGCGCTCCAGACCGCAGCCGGACTCGCACGCATCGGTCGCGTTCTCTCGCAAGACCGCTATGTCGCCCGTGCCAAATCGCTCTACGACTACGTCCGCCGCAATGGTTCCTCTTTCGGCTGGGTTCCGGAGTATCTCCAATGGCAACTCATGTCTCTGGAACTCTGCGATGCGACAGCCGTCGCCGATATGATGCTCTGCGGCCTCGAATTGGTCGATTGCTCTTTCCCGGAATATTGGGACGATGTCCATCGCTTCATGCGAAACCACCTCGCACAATCGCAGATTGACGACGTCTCCTTTATTCCAAATCCCGCCGATCCGCCCAAAGATACGCCGCAACGGACCTATGCCAATATCGGCAAACGCCTCCGTGGCGCATTCTGCAGCAATTCTTGCCCGGATTTCGTCCCTCTCGTCCGCGACCAATACCCTGCATGCCGTGCTTTCTCCGCCCGCGCCGCCGCAGCCGCCCCGCGGAGCATGCTTTGGGCATACCGCCGCGCTGTCGATATCAACGAGGAGCACAATCTCATAACCATCAATTTCCCGATCGACCTCGAAAACAGCTACGCGAAGATTTCGGTTGGCTATCCGAATTCCGGTGAAATCGCCATCCAAACAAAGAAGGCGTGCCGAATCAATCTCCGCGCCTACCCGTGGATGACACCGCCGCACGAAGCGGCCGTCAATGGGCGTCCAGCAGGTCTCGAACGACGCGACGACCTCATCGCCTTCCCAATTTGCCCAGCCGGCTCCAACGCACTCTTCCGTCACGAAATGAAGACCAACCGGATTCTCGAAAAGGTCATGAATCTCGACTTTTTCGGACTCTGGAGGGGGCCGGATATGGTCGATATCCTGCCGCACACGTCCGGGTCCGGATATCGGCTCTATCAACGCGTAGAGGGTGCCCCGCGCGACCAGGTCTCCAAAATCATCCACCACGGAACCGAACTGAAACCATTCCTGGAGCCCCCAGTTTCTAAGGAAATGCGCCTAAACCGTAGAAAGGCTCCGCGCGGCTGATTTTTCCCTTTTTCCTCTTTCCTTCCCTCTCTTTCTATTCCATCCCGACTTATGCGTTGCGAATTCCATCCCTTTCGCCCTCTTCGGGTTCTTCCATTCGCCGTATTCCTTCTCGCAGCGCAACTCGCATTCTGCGCGATTCGAGTTTGCCCTTCTTGCAGTTGGGAGGTTGAAGAACAGGCCCGCTTTTGCTCTCATTGCGGTGCCGCCCAGACACGGACGGCAGGATCGGCCACCCCCGCTACCGCAAACCCTGCCGCAACACCGAATGATTTTCATCTTGACGAGCCGGCCTCCGATATCCACCTCGACTTCGAGAAGGATGTTCGCGCCATCTCCAAGAGCGATGCAGCCATTTTCTCCCGCAATGCCCGCACGCCCGCAATCGCATTGGCCGCCATTCGCAATACGCTTGCCGTTTTGCCGCTCGCGCCAAACGCAATCCCGTCCGATGTCGCCGCCTCCCTCCGGAAACGCGAAACCGAGTGCCTTGCCGCGCTTTGCATAACATCCGTCCAATGTCCGATGTGCAGTGGTCGCGGAAAAGTCAAGCCTGCCAAGCCCCCGAAAAACACCACCGGAGCCCGTAAGGCCGGCAGCACGTCCATCAAGCGAATCGAAAGCGCGTCTGTAGAAGACTTGAATAGCGAACGCCAAACCCTCGAAACATGCCCCTTCTGCAACGGGGCGGGAGCTGTACGCGCCTCGCGCAATCGCAAGGAACTCGATGGCGTCATTCGCCTCGCCGAACGCGATTTCGAACGGTCGGCTCTCGCCGATGGCCGGATTTCCTTGCAAGGCGTTTTCGTTCCTCGTGATTGGGACCGGAATCTATCCGTTCGGCAGCGGAGTTCGCTCGCCCGGCACGCCCCTCACGCCGGACAATGCGAAACCTGCGCAGGAGTCGGAACCATTCCATGCCCGGCCTGCGACGGCATCGGCCGCATCGTTTGCCCAAATGCCGATTTCCATTCCATGAAACAAGAACGACAAACCTCAAATTCCGGCGGCAATGGAAAGATTCAACGCGTGGAAGACAGCTTGATTTCCTTCAGCGGCGCCAACACCCTTTGCCCGCAATGCAACAGAAGAGCCTCTCTAGCCGGTTCGATCGCCTGCTCCGCTTGCACCGGAAAAGGCATCGCGATTTGCCCAACTTGCACCGGAACCCGTGTCCGCAATAATTGCCGTTCCTGCAATGGCGATGGCGTCAAGCCTTGCCGTTCCTGCCACGGGACCGGAACCGATCGCCGTACCGGCGAACCTTGCGCAGAATGCAACGCAACAAAAATTACGACCTGTCAATCCTGTGACGGGACCGGTTATGGACGCTGATCTTTCCCCAGCCACGCAACCCACTGTCAACCTCGCTACGGCGCAGACCCGTCGGCAGGCTATCCCCGCCCCCACCCCGGAAACGCCCCCCGCTATTGGTCAGACTCGCACCATTCCGGTTGCGGCCGCCGCCGGAAAATCAAAACCGCTGCCTCCTGTACTCGACGGATTCGACTCTTTCGTCCTCATTGGGCGAGGGGGCATGGCAGATGTTTGGCGCGCCCGCCAAATCTCCCTCGATCGAACCATCGCCATCAAGGTGCTTCATTCCGATCAAAGTACCACCGATGAAGATATCGATCGCTTCCAGTCCGAGGCGCGGACCGCCGCAAAAATGTCCAATACCGGGATCGTCCAAATCTACGACGCATTCTATCGGGACGCACGCTTCTGCATCCTCATGGAATACATTAACGGACAGACCATCGGACGGGTACTTCACAACAACGGATTCATCCCCGAAGACAAGTCCCTCTATATCGCAAGAGGCATCGCCGAAGCCTTGAAATACGCATGGGACAAGCAACGCCTCGTTCACTGCGATTTGAAGCCCGACAATGTCATGATGGACGAAGATGGCGTTATCAAGGTAACCGATTTCGGACTCTCCAGATCCATCTACACGCTTGCAGCCCGCAAGTCCGGTAGCGAGTTCGTCTTCGGCACCCCATCCTACATGTCCCCCGAACAGGCGCTCAATGATCCGAACATGTCGGTTCAAACCGATATGTATGCCCTCGGTGCCATGCTCTTCCACATGACAACGGGAAAACGCCTCTTCGAAAAGAAGTCCATCGATGCGATTCTCAATGCGCAACTGTCCGAACAAGAGGTCGATCCGCTCGAGCTCAACGAACAGCTCTCCATCGGTTTTTGCGATTTGGTCGAACGGCTTCTTGCCAAAAAGCCGGAGTATCGCTACAACTCCTGGGACGAAATCTTGACGGCTCTCGACAATGTCAGCTCCGGAAAGGCCATTGTCCGCCGGCTCGATATCACAAAGGCGGTGAGTACCGTTCGCCGTTGCGCCCTTCGAAACGGTTCCGGAACATCCCACGGAAAATTCCGCATCGTTTCCCGCGAAAACGCAAGCGCCCCCCGCAACGAAAGGGTTGTCCGCAAAATGATGCGCCTCCCGCCCAAGGCCGCCGATCCCATGCCGGCCCCGACGGCGGAACGGAAGAACGCGCTCCCGCAAGGGAATTTCTTTCAAATGCTCCGAACCCCCGTTGGCCGCATCGCCTTGACGGTCGTTGTCTCCGTCTCGATTCTTCTTCTGGCGAAAATAGGGCTTGTTCTCTACGAACCGACACTCGTCCAGAATGAGGTGCGCGAGAAGCTCGCGTTGTGGACTCCCGTTTGTTTCGACGCCATCGAACACAATCAGGAGAATGTCTTCCTGAAAATCATCGACGAGTTCGATTCCTTCCTCGCCATGCCCGATGTCGGCAAAAGCCCCGCTCTGGTTCGCGAACTGGCCACTACCCGCGACACGCTCTGCCGAAAGGCGCAGGAAAAGGCCTGGGAGGAAATGATTCGCTTCAAAGATTCCAATGCCGCACATTCCCTTTATCTCGGACAGTCGAGATTCAAAAACGTTGCGCAAATCTGGCGCTCGTACACGACTGGTTCCTGGAAGGAACTGACGCGCCCCTACAGAACCGTTCTGGCCGAAAAACTGGAACAGGGGGACACATCCCTTTTGCCACACCGATAAACCGTACATTTTCCCCTCGCGCCTCTTCTTTACGGTCTTTCGCCCCAAGAAGGCATTGCGAAAGAAAAAGAGAAATTCTAAAATTCACGCATGTCGATATCTACCGGTTCATCCTTCTGCCCAGCCTTGAAAAATGGGCTGAAAAACTTCTTCGCAAATGGTGGCGGCGCCTTTGTGGCTCTCCTCGTTTTGGTCGTGATTTGCTCGGTAACCAATCCGACTTTCTCCAAGACCGCCAACCTTCTCAACATCTTGCGCCAATGCACCTACAGCGGGCTGATTGCCCTCGGCATGACCTATGTGATCGTTGCAGGCGGCATTGATCTCTCCGTCGGTTCCCTCTTCGCTTTCTGCGGTGTTGCAACGATTGAATTGATTAATCTCTTTCCGGCCCCTCTCTCGCCCGTACTTCTCTGCTTCCTCGCATTCGTCCTGTCAATTCTGATTGGCGTCGCTTGCGGAGCCTTGAATGGCGCCCTTGTCGTCTTTGGCCGCTTGCCTCCCTTTATCGCTACCCTCGGCACCTATTCCGTCTTCCGTTCGCTCGCCCTCTACATGGCCGATTCGGGTAATGCAACCCCGTCCTCGCCGGAACTCGGCAGTCTCCTTACGACATTCGGCTCTTCCTCCTTTCTCGGACTCCCGGTTCCTGTCTGGTTCTTGCTGTCGCTGACCATTCTGTTGGGCATCCATCTCGCGGCCACCCCGGGTGGCCGCCATACGCTCGCTACCGGCTCCAATTCGCGCGTCGCCCGATTCGCCGGCATCCGAATCTCGCGCGTCAGCTTCTTGACCTACCTCCTCGTCGGCCTCCTCGCCGGACTTTCCGCATTCCTGTTCCTTGGCCGTCTTGGAACCATCTCCTCCTCCAATGCCGGCATGCTCTATGAATTGGATGCCATCGCCGCCGTTATCATCGGCGGAGCCTCGATGAGCGGCGGCCGCGGCACCGTCGCCGGAACGCTCGCCGGTGTGCTGATCCTTGGCATCGTTTCCAATATCCTCGACCTCTGGGGCGTCAATGTCTCGCTCCAAGGTACCGTCAAAGGGCTTGTCATTATTCTCTCCGTTCTCATTCAACACAAAAGGACTCGTTCATGAAAAAACAGTTTTCACTTGCCCTCGCCGCCCTCTCTTGCGCGGCTCTTGTGACGTCCTGCTCGTCGCGCGACCAAGCCGATGATTCCAAGGCCGCCAAGCAAACCGTAATCGGTATCTCGATTCCGGCAGCCGACCACGGATGGACTGGCGGTATCGTCTATTGGGCAAAAAAAGCCCAACAGGATATCCAAGCGGCAAACCCCGGTGTCAAGGTTCTCCTTTCCTCCGCAAAGGATCCCGCCGATCAAGTCTCCGGCATCGAAAATCTTCTCGTGCAGGATATTCAGGCACTCGTCGTTCTTCCCCATGAGCCCGCCCCCCTCACCCCCGTCTGCAAACAGGTCGTCGCCAAAGGGGTCAAACTCGTCGTCGTCGATCGCGGCTTGACCGAAAAAATCATGGATTACTCCGTCGTCGGCGATAACACCGGATTCGGTCGCGTCTCCGGCGAACAGATCGCGAAAACGCTCGGCGGCAAGGGCAAAATCGCCTTCATGGAGGGCGTCCTCTGCCAAGTCAATACCGACCGCGTCACGGCTTTCAAAAAGGCTATCGAAGCCTATCCGGAAATCGAAATCGTCGATTCCGGCGTCTCCGACTGGTCGACGGAAAAGGGGCTGAAACTGATGGAAAACCTCCTTCAGAAGCATCCGGCTCTCGACGCTGTTTGGGCAGGCGATGACGACGTGCTCCTCGGCGCCCTCAAGGCTTATCAAGACTCCAAACGGTCCGATCTCAAGCTCCTTCTCGGCGGCGGCGGCTCCAAGGCTGTCGTGAAACTGATTCTCGACAAAAACCCGCTCGTTTCGCAAACCGTAACGTATCCGCCGAAAATGATCTACGTCGCCGCCCAACGCGCGCTGGATCTGCTCGACGGCAAGGATCTCCCCGCTGTCGATAACGTCGAGGTTATTCCGGCTGAAGTTATCGATGCCTCCAATGCCGCGGAAAACTACTTCCCCGACTCCGCCTATTGATTTCCAATCTCCCTGTAAAACCCGCGTCTCGCTTTTCGGCATCCTTTGCCGCAGCGGCGCGGATTGGGCGCTTCTTGCCTCTTCGGGTTGATATTCCGGTGCCGCTGTATTAGAATCCGGATCATTCTGAATCGCTTTTTTCCCATCATGAAACTACCTATCTCCTGGCTAGCTGAATACATCGACATTTCCGATCTCTCCCTCGAGGAACTGGCAGACCGCATCACCTTTGCCGGTATCGAAATCGAGGACATCGAAACCGTCGGCCCTTGCTTCGATAAAATCGTCGTGGGTCTCGTCAAGACTTGCGAACCGCACCCGAATTCCGATCACTTGCACGTCTGTACGGTCTTCGATGGCGAACAGGATTTTCAGGTAGTCTGCGGCGCACCGAACTGCCGGGCCGGACTGCTGACCCCCTTCGCGCACATCGGCGCCAAGGTCCCCGAAAACGGCGAGGTGCTCAAAAAGGGCAAGCTCCGTGGCATCGAAAGCTTCGGCATGCTCTGCTCGGCCGCCGAGCTCTGCATCTCCGCCGATCACTCCGGCATCATGGAACTTCCCGCCGATGCCAAGCCCGGTACGCCAATGGAAAAGCTCTACGGTTCGTCCGAAACCGTCTTCCAGGTCGAGGTGACCTGGAACCGGAGCGATTGCCTCTCCGTCCTCGGTATCGCACGCGAATTTTCCGCCATCCTCGGACGCCCGCTCAAAATGCCGGCCATCGATTTCCCGGAAACCACAGACGCGAAGGCGTCCGACCTCTGCTCCGTCGAAATCCGCAATCCGAAGGGGTGTCCTTGCTATACGGCTCGCGTTCTCCCCCATGTCGAGCGCCTTCCTTCTCCCGATTTCATCCGCAAACGCCTCGAACTCTGCGGCATGCGTTCCATCGATGTGGTTGTCGATGTCTCCAACTATGTCATGCTCGAATGCGGCCAGCCGCTCCATACGTTCGATTACCGCCAGGTGCATGACCACAAAATCATCGTCCGGAATGCCGCCGAAAACGAGACGATCCGGACGCTTGATGGCATCGATCGCAAACTGGATCCTTCCATGCTCCTGATTGCCGATCCGAAAACCCCGCTCGCCGTGGCCGGCGTCATGGGTGGCGAAGGCTCCGAAATCGAGTCCGATACGTCCTCCGTCCTCCTCGAAGCCGCCGCCTTCGACGCCCCCTCCATCAAGGATACCGAAACCACCCTCGGTCTCCATACGGAAGCCGCACACCGCTACGAACGCGGCGTCGATCCGTTCCTGCCCGATTGGGCAAGCCGCCGCGCATGCCATCTCCTCGTCCGCTACGCCAACGCAACCGTCGCTTCCGGCGTTGTTGCCGATGACCACCGCGATCCGTCTCCGCGTGAAATCACGCTGCGTTTCCGGCGCGCTCGCGAGGTGATCGGACTCGATATCGCCAACGGGCGCCAGCTCGAAATTCTCAAATCCCTCTGCTTTGAAGTCGTTGCGCAGGACGCCGATTCCGTTACGGTGCGTGTTCCTTCCTATCGCGTCGATTGCACCGATGAATGCGATCTGGTCGAGGAGGTCGCCCGCATGGAGGGCCTTGAGGCGCTGCCGGATATCGTCCCCTCTTCCGTCATTGTGGCCGATGCCGATGATACGCCCGTACGCGCCGCAGCCGCTTGTCGGCACGCGCTCGCCGCTCTCGGCTTCAACGAAGTGCTCAACTACAGCTTCACCGCTCCCGCAATCTTGGACGCTTTCTCTACCGCCAACAAGGAGAACCGCGTCATTCTCCCCAATCCCGTCTCCGCCGATCAGTCCGTCCTTCGTGACGCTTTGGCGCCGCAAATCATCGATGTCCTTGCCCGTAACCAGGCGCACGGCGTCGATACCGGCGCCGTCTTCGAAATGGGCCGTGTCTTCTTCCTCGATGAAAAAACACGCTCCCCGTCCGAAGATGATCACGTCTGTATCGCAATGATGGGATTCGCCGGGCGCGATGTCACCGAGCAGATGAGAAAGGTCGAGCCGTCCGAATCGCTCCGCTGGCTAACCGGAGCCCTCGAAGGCCTCGCCGAACGCCTCCATACGCCCGCCATGCGCTTCAACCAGTGCGATTTCGATGCCTTCGAAAAGGGGTGCGCCGCTGAAATCATCATCGCCGGGCGTCCCGCCGGACGCATTGGTCTCGTCAAGGCCTCCCTTACGCGGAAACATCGAATCCTCTCGCCGGTCGTCCTCGCCGAACTCCGTCGCGCACCTCTCATCCAAAATGTCTTCCGTACCCCGAAGGCCAAGGATGTTCCGACACTGCCGGGAACCGAGCGCGATATAGCCTTGATTGCTCCCGCCGGCGTCACGCACGAAGAAATCGTCAAGACCATCAAAAAGGCCGCTCCCAAAGAACTCGCCAATATCCGTCTCTTCGATATCTTCCGCGGCAAGGCAATCGGAGAAGGAAAAATCTCCCTCGCCTATCGCCTGCTCTATCGCGCCGAAAACCGCACCCTCAAGGACGAAGAGGTCAACCGCGAACACGAAGCCATCAAAAACACGCTTCGCAACAAGCTCAAGGTCGAGATTCGCGACTCGTAAACGCTGCGGCCCTCCCCTCCGTCCGGAGTCGCTTTCATTCCCTCCGGTCCAAAAGCCGCACGCCGTTCCGGCGTTCGGCTTTTTTCTCGCCATCTCGTTCCGTTTTCTTTCTTCAAGGTCTTCCATGCTGGATCAACTCCTCCCATCCAACCGGTCCTCCTCCTCTTCCGCCGCACGCCCGGAATCCGTCACGGAACTCTCCACCCGGATCCGGAATGCACTGGAAGCCGGATTCCGGACGGTTTGGGTCGAGGGCGAAATCTCGAACCTCCGGAGTCCGACTCCCTCTTCTCCACATGCCTACTTTTCCCTAAAGGACAGCGGGGCGCAGATTTCCTGCAACCTCTTTGGTGCAATCCGCCGCCCGGAAATGCTTCCGCACTTGCGCAACGGAAACAAGGTGCGTGTCGTCGGTACCCTTTCCGTCTATCTGCCCCGCGGCAGCTATTCCATCACCATCAGCCGCTTGGATCCCGTCGGCATCGGCGAATTGCTTCTCCAACTGGAGGAGTTGAAACGCAAACTGGCCGCCGAAGGACTCTTCGACAAGGAACACAAGCGTCCGATCCCGTTCCTGCCTCGTCTCGTTGGCGTCGTAACCGCCCCTTCCGGCGCGGCCATCCAAGATATTCTCCGGATTTCCAAAGAACAGAATCCCGGCATCGACATTCTGCTTTCGCCCGCTGTCGTACAGGGCGCTTCCGCAGCGCCGTCCATCGTTCGCGCCATTCAGCTCTTCCATCGCCTCCCACCCGGCCAACGCCCCGATGTCCTCATCGTCGGCCGCGGCGGCGGCAGCATCGAAGACCTCTGGTGCTTCAACGAAGAACCCGTCATCCGCGCTATCTACCAATCCGAAATTCCCGTCGCTTCCGCCGTCGGACACGAAATCGACCACACACTCGCCGATTTTGTCGCCGATGTCGCTTACGCAACGCCATCCCATGCCGCGAAAGCGCTCTTTCCGCCGCGCATCAATCTCATCGCCACAAACGACACCTTCAACCGCCGGCTCCATCTCGCCATGAGCCGCTCCGTGCAAGCCGCCCGGCAACGTCTTTCCGCCGCCGCAAATGCCCGCGCATTCGCTCGCCCCGAAACCGTTCTCGCCGAACATTCGCATGCGGTCGATTTACTCGCGCAACGCTTGTCCGGGTCTCTTCGCGAAGCCCTCGTCGATGCCCGCAACCGCCTGGCGGCCGCCCCCTTGCAAATCGCCGCCGGTCTCCGCAACGCCATGCAACGGCAGCAATTGCGCCTCGCCTCACTCTCGCCGCGTCCCGTTGTCGCCCTTGAAAATGCGCTCGCCTCCCGCCGCAATCGCCTCGAGGTCCTTCAATCCAAGCTCCTGACACTCGATCCAAAGGGTGTCTTGAATCGAGGCTATGCCCTCGTGCAAAACGAAAATGGTGAAGTCATCACCAAGGCGGCCCGGCTCGCCCCCGGCGATCGGATGAAAACCGTCTTTTCCGATGGTATCATCCAATCCCGCGTTCTCCCCGCAGCCGATTCCCCAAAGTCCCATCGGGAAAAACCTTCCCCCAACTCTCCCGGACTCCGGCAACAAACCCTTTTCTGATTCCGCGCGTGCCATGCTCCACACTGCACATCCGGCCGAACTCGGCTTCTCCATCTCCCCGCCACCCGCCCCCGTATGTCCACCGGGCGCATTTCCAATCGCGCTTGTCGCTCCCAATCACCCGCACATTACAGGGATGGCGGCCGGTCTTGCTCAAGCCGGCGCTACGGTGAAGTGGCTCCTGCCTGATGAGGAGCCGCACGCACGCACATGGTTCGAATCCCTCCGGAAATCTTTCCCGCAGGCCAAAATCGCCCAATCCCTCGACCAGATTCTCGATGATCCCGAAACGCGCCTCGTCGCCGCCGCCGCCATTACCGCCCAACGCGCAGCCCTCGGCTTGAAATGCCTTCACGCCGGAAAGGACTATTTTACCGACAAAGGACCCTTTACGACTCTCGATCAACTCGAACAAGTAAGGATCGCCGTCCAAAAGACCGGACAAAAATACTTCTGCTATTTCAGCGAACGGCTCCACTCCGAATGCTCCATCCTCGCCGGTGAAATGATCCGCCAGGGCGCAATCGGAAAGGTTGTCCAAGTCATCGGACTCGGCCCGCATCGCCTCGGCCCGGTCGATAGCCGCCCCAATTGGTTCTTCCGGAAAAAAGACTACGGCGGAATCCTCTGCGACATCGCCAGCCACCAATGCGAACAATTCCTCTTCTACGCCAATGCGGAAGAGGCCGATGTCCTCCACGCGCGTACCGCCAATGTCGCCCACCCCGCCCTCCCGGAATTCGAGGACTTCGGCGAGGCTGCCATGATCGCGCCCAATGGCGCTTCGTTCCATTTTCGCGTCGATTGGCTCACTCCCGACGGTCTTCGTACATGGGGCGATGGCCGTACATTCATCCTCGGCACCGAGGGTACGATCGAACTGCGCAAATTCATTGATATTGCCACAGATTATGGCGACAACCGGCTCTACTTCGTCAATGGTTCGCACGAGGTCAATGTCCTGACGAAAAATACCTGCGGAACACCATTCTTCGGACAATTCATTCTCGACTGCCTCCAGAGAACCGAATACGCCATGACGCAAGAACACGTCTTCGCGGCCGCATCGCTCGGCCTCCGCTGCCAGCAAATCGCCGATGCCGCCCGGTAACGCACGCTTGCACGCACACATTCCCTAAATCGCGCTTTTCCTTGACCGCCGGAAAAGCGCGATTGATTTTCCCCCCAAAAAAAAGAACCGGATTGCGAGCCAAAAGCACGCAATCCGGTTCACAGGGGAAAAACGATACGCCGCCCCTACTTGTCGAGAAGGGTCACAAGTCCGCAATCCGCGGAATCGTCCTTCAATCCTCCACCCCAGACCATCCGGGCCTTGGCACCCTTTCCATCGGAATCGGTCAACACAATGTTGCAGCCGAAACTGGCGCCTGCCGCCGGATTGAGCCCGGGAATCTCCGTCCACGGAATGGTCAACTGATACGTCGTCAGCGTTCCCTCACGCCGGATATCGACCGTATAGACAGATGAATCTTTGCAGAGCTGTCCGGATTTCATGCCCATGGAATACGCAAGGGGCCGATAGACCGTATTTGCGCCGGAACCGCCGCCGGGCGACGCTTTCGAAAGATACCAGCGCATTTGCGCATTCTCGGGTCTTCCGTCGGCTCCCATGAGCGGGAAAATCGCTAGCGCAATCGCATCGCCCGTCAACGTCTCTTCGCCGGATTCGGTCAACACGCTTTTCGCATCCATGACATCGTCTTCGACCGTCGCCTCGAACACAAGCGCTTCCTTCGTCCAGGTAAAACGGGCAACGCCGCCGAGGTTCTTCTCGCTCCATTCATAGCCGTCGTCCTTTCGCAACTGGTTTTCGCAAAGGAGCGGAATCGGAGAGGACGTTGCCTTGTCCGCCGTGGCAAAGGCAACGTAATCGCAACCCTTGTACAGCGACAATTGGATGTTGTCGTAAAGGATACGGGCACCCTCGGCTCCTTCGGCAACCGGAGTCATTGCGAGTTTCTCCGTAGCGGGATTGAGCGCAATCTTCTTCGAAAGATAGTTCCACCCCTTCGTGCCGGATCCCGGAATGGTAAAGACTCGCAACATCATGTGATTTTTCAGATGCTTGCCTTGCGCATCGTACTCGTCGAGATTCGATCCGCCCCCCATACCGTCGCCGCGGACCCATGCCGAATACAGGTAGGTGCCGCCCGGAACAGGCAACTTGGCCATCGCCGTTTCATGCTTGTACCCTTTGCCTTTTCCCGTGATCGCCAAGGCTTGGTTGCTCTCGTCGCCGGGAACCGCAAAAGAAATTGCCGTGCCGTCTCCCGTCCAGGGTTTCAAATCGCCGTCAAACGAGCCGTTTTCGACGAGATTGCCTTGTGCCGCAGAATCGGTCACAAAAAGAATGCCAGGCTTCGTCACCGCAGGAATGTCTCCGGAGGCAATCGTGAACCCGAGTTTGGTGGCTCCAATCGGATTGCCGCTGTTCGCGGCAAACGAAAGCTCGACGGTTTTGCTCTCGCCGCTTTCCAGGTCGACTGCAACCCCCTCTCCCGACCCCCAGGCCGGATGTCCGGGCGTAACCGTAAACGCTTTCTTCTCCCCGAATGGATTGGAAATGGTTACCGGGAAGGTTAGCTTCTTGATGTCGGAGACATGCTGCGGAAGCGCTCCCGGCACGCCGGAGGTCCCCAAAACAAGCGCCGTATGCAACTTGAGTTCATCCAAGTCGCCCCCTTCGACAATCACCGGCATGTCGCCGGTCGCGACCATCCCGTCTGCAACCGATGTTTCATTTCCCTGGAAATCGGTAACCGTGAGGACGCCGCGCGTCGGAATTTTGACGGATACGTTTTCTTTTCCGGGCGTGGAAAGGAACAGAATCGCTTTTCCATCCCGCTCGAAGAGGTGGCAAACGCTTTCGCCTATGAAAAATTTGCCGATCGGATTGGCATAGCCAAGCTTGCCTTGCACAACCGCCAAAGTAGCCGCCACCGGACGCGGCGAACACAAATCGAGCATGTAGCTCCAGTTGCCGCACGCATCGGCATTGCCGCCAAAATACGTGATGAACTTTGCTCCGGCCGTCAATTCGTCCGGCCAGCGGTTCATGACATACCGGCATTGCGCCAGCGATTTCTCAAACGCCATGTCCGCCGGATAATTCCAGATCGAATAGCCCGAAGCCGTTTCGTTGTCGGCCACGAAAACATTTTTGATGCCGCGCACGGCCAAATCGTTCTGCGCTTCGCGAACACCTTCGTAAGTGGAATAATGGACCGGCAAGACGTCCACGTATTGGGCAACGCCCGCATTCAGCAAATCAATGCGGAAGGAATGCGGCCAAAGGCCACCCGCCAACTGGCAGACAAGATTGGTGTCGTTTTTCTTGACCGTCTCATAGCCCGTGCGACAAATGTCCACATACTCCTTGACCGGATCCTTGCAAGCCTTTCCCGGCACGATTTCGTTCATGAACTCGAAACCGTACAATTTGCCGCGATAGCGCTTGCAGAGCGTATCAATGATATTGGCCCAGTCCTCCAGCTTGAACGGCGCAGGCTCGAACTGCCCCGTTCTGCCCATTTTCGGCGGAAGCGTCCACGACGGCGGTCCAAACAGCTGAATCCACGGCTTGAGCCCGGCCGCCGTATTGGCCGCAATCGCCGCGTCCAAGCCCGCTAACGCCAAGTTGCCGCGCATCGGCTCGATACCGCCCCAGCCCGTGAAATGCCGGCAAAGCGTAAAGCCGAGGTCGTATGCCAATTCCGAAAGATCGGGATCGCTGACATTCGTGACGCCAAACGGCGTATCCCGCCCTTCGATGCGCGCAAACCGCGGAATCCTTCCGAAATAGCAGAAGTCTTCGTAGTCTTTTCCGTCCGTTCCAAGCCCGGGAATGGTGATGTTGCACGAAAAGATGCCTTTGCGATCCAACTCCGGGAAACGGAAACTCTGAACCCGCCGCGCAGGATTGAGCTTCACCGTGCGCTCGAGAACCGGTTTGTTGTGGACGTCTTTGATGACGATGCGGCCTTCCCGGAGGCCCCGAGGCGCTTTTGCCCCCCAGACAAGCGACACCAAAGGCGTTTCGTCATAGAAGAACATGCCGCCGCGGGCAGCCGGATAAAGCCGCAAAACGTCAATCTCCGGCGCCACCGAAAGAGAGCCGCCGCGATAATCCCACGGCCAGTCCTTGTTGTCCGGCGTCTTGAACTTGCACAGGAAAAAGCACGAATTGTAGCGGTAGGCTGTTCCTAGCTTGAATTTGAACTCGACCGTATGCTCGCCGGCTTCAATGCGCTTTTCCTGCGAGAACATCGTTCCCCCGTAGGAAACGTGCATCCGTTTCTTGTTGATGACGCCATCGGGATTGTCAATCCACGGCCCGAGCGGCGTGACCGACAGTTTCGACTGCTTGTTGCCCCATGTTTCGGACGGATCGAGATAATAATGCACCTTCAAAACAACTTCTTCGCCGACGCGAACTGGCTCGCAGGGCTCGTCGATGCGAATGAAACTCTTTTTGAACTTGCAGTCCGCCGGCATCGGCTCGTAGGGCGGCGGTGGCGGAATTTTGATGTCGACCCACTCTTCGGCAAGCTTCTTCTTGTCGTCGCCGTTGGGGGCCAGGTAAATGCAGAACGCATACCGGTTGACCTCGTCTTCGTTGACTTTTGGATTGTAGCGGAACTTGTAGGTCTTGCCGGCCTCCGGCTTGCGCACCGGATTCTGCCACGCCTGGAACCCGCCATATCCCATCAACCGCATCCAGTGCAAATGCGGCTGCAGCCACGCGCCCTCAACCGGCGCAGACGGCTTCAGGGTCACAAGAATTTCAAACCCTTTCGTTTCCTCCCGGTAATTCCATTGATCCGGATACTCAATCGTGCACCACTTGCCGTCAAGCGTTGCACCACTTGCCAAAGCGGCGGCTGTCGCCGCCAACGTCATCAGGATGGTTTTGATTTTCATGCCAGGAGTTTACCCAATGGAAAGAAAAATGTCACCTGAATTTATCTTTCATTCATTTCACCTCCCTCCCCGCCCGGATACCGGGAAAAGTTCACACTCGAAAACGGAAATGTCCCAAAACCAATCAAGTTGCGCTCGTACTTTGGACGGCGTTGTGCTAGAATCCATCATAGTGGCTCTCCTCTGTTTGTTTTTGCACCATAACCATAACGCTGCGGCATCCGGCCGAGGAAAGCCGCCCTTCATTTACGCTGGAGAGAAACACACCGATTTTGCGGGGTTTCTGTTCTCGCGACGGCAAAAAATGGGGAATGTCCAAAGGACCGACATGAACAACCAGAACTACGGCAAATTGTTTTCGTTTATCTGGAACATCGCGAACGATGTTCTCGTCCACGCTTTCGAGAAAGGCGACTACAAGAAGATCATCCTCCCGTTCACGGTGCTTCGGCGCATCGATGTTTTGCTGGAGGACTCGAAGAAGAAGGTCCTCGACAAGAAGCGGTTCTGCGACAAAAACAAGCTGCCCTACGAGCAGTTTTTGCCGCCGGTGACGGGGTATCCGTTCTACAACGCTTCGGCGTTCACGATGTCCACGCTGAAGAACGAGATCGACCCGCAGCGTCTGAAGATGAACGTCCTCGAGTATTTCAACGGCTTTTCGCCCGACGTGCAGGATGTGATCGACAAGTTCCAGCTGCGCCATTGGGTGGACGCGCTCACCAACAAGGGACGGCTCGGATCCATCCTTGAGAAGTTCACCGACACGTCGATCAACCTTTCGATCAAGCCGGTCAAGGATGATGACGGCAAGATTATCCTGCCCGGTCTCGACAACCACACGATGGGCACGATATTCGAGGAACTGCTCCGCCGCTTCAACGAGGAGAACAACGTCACCGAGGCCGGTGAACACTTCACGCCCCGCGATTACGTGCGCCTCCTCGCCCGTCTCGCCGTGGAGCCGGTCAAGGGTTCGCTCAAGGACGGCACTTACACAATCTACGACGGAGCGAGCGGCACGGGCGGTATTTTGACCGTCACGCAGGAGGAATTCGACAAGGTCGCCCAAAAGACCGGCAAGAAGATCAAGACGATGATTTTCGGACAGGAGTTGCAGGACGATACCTACGCGACCTGCAAGGCCGACTTGATGATTTCCGGCAACATCAAGAGTTTCACCTACAATCCCGGCACCGGAGAACACCGGTATATCGCCTGCGGTTCGACGATTTCGCAGGACGGCCACGCCGGCGAGAAGTTCGACTTCTGCGTGATGAATCCGCCGTTCGGCACGCCATGGAAGGAAGATCTCAAGAACTGGGGCATCGGCGACAAGAAGGAAGTGAGCGATCCGCGCTTTTTCGACGGCGAGACGAGCTTCATTCCCGACATCGGCGACTGCCAGATGCTCTTTCTCGCCAATAGCATGAGCCGCATGAAGGACACAGAACTCGGCACGCGCATCGTCGAGGTGCATAACGGCTCGTCGCTCTTCACGGGCTCGGCCGGCGGCGGCGAATCGAACCTGCGGCGATACATCATCGAGAACGATCTCTTAGAGGCCATCGTCGCGATGCCGGAGAAGGACTTCTACAACACCGGCATCGGCACGTACATCTGGATTGTCACGAACCGCAAGGAGAAGCGCCGGCGCGGCAAAGTGCAGCTCATCGACGCGACGGCGATTTCGACGCCGCTCAAGAAGAATCTCGGCGAGAAAAACTGCGAGACGAGCGAGGCGGATTGCGACCGCATCCTGAAGCTCTTGAAGGATTTCAAGGAAACGCCCGAATCGAAGATCTTCAAGAACGAGGAATTCGGCTATTGGGAAGTGCCGGTATTGCGCCCCAAGCGCGATGAAAAGGGCAATCTCGTCCTCAAGAAAGGAAAACCCGTCATCGCCAAAACGCGAAACGAAGTCGAGCAGATTCCGCTCTCCTATCCGGGCGGCATCGCGGCGTTCTACGAGAAGGAAGTGAAACCCTACGACGCGGAAGCCGTCTTCGGCGAGCCGGTCGTCGGCTACGAAATCTCCTTCACCAAACACTTCTACAAGCCCGTCGAACTGCGCCCCGCCGCGGAAATCGCCGCGGAAATCGCGTTCCTTGAAAAGGAAACCGCGGGACTCCTCAAGGAGATTCTGGGAATATCTCACGCGGAGGGGCAGAGTCGCGGAGTGGAGGGTGTAGTATGACGATTGATGAGATTACGGGTGCGGTTCTTGATGCGGCTATTAAGATTCATCGGACATTTGGACCGGGAATGCTTGAGTCTGTTTACGAAAGGTTGTTGGCGTCCGAATTGGGGCGGCGTGGATTTTCGGTAGAAACCCAGAAGAGTGTCTCGTTTGAGTATGAGGGAGAAATGTTTGCCGATGCCTTTAGACTTGATATGCTTATCGAGGGACGGGTCGTCGTTGAATTGAAATCTACCGAAAAGAATGCTCCCGTATACCACAAGCAGGTGAAGACGTATTTGAAGGTGATGGGGCTGCAGGTCGGGTTGCTGATTAATTTTGGAATGTCGACGGTGAAAGAGGGTTTTGTGCGAATCGTCAATGATTTTGATGAGACCAATTCGTGCTTGCGCGTCAACATGCTCCGCAACTCCGCGTCTCCGCGTGAGAATGGCGGGGATGGAATGGTTCACGCGGAGGGGCAGAGTTGCGGAGTGGAGGGAACGGCATGAGCTTCAACTGGCAGCAGAGCGGATGGCCCAAGGCAACCGTGAACAAGGCGGCGCTGCGGGAGGAACTCAAGGCTTTCGAGGCGGCGTTTAAAGCACTGAAGAAGGCACTCGCGAAATCGCAGGATCTTGAAGTCGTGGCATACGCGCTGACGGACGAGGCGGTCAAGACGAGCGCGATCGAGGGCGTGAACGTGGATGAAAGCGTCGTGATGTCTTCCATCTGCAAGGCGTTAGGCGTGGCCTATGCGCCGAAAGGTTTTACGAAGGATGCGCGCGCCGAAGGCGTCGCGCAGATGATGCTTGCCGTGCGCGAAAAATGGAACTCGCCGCTGACGGTGAAGCTGCTGACGGATTTCCACGCGGCGCTGATGAAAGGCGAACAGACCCGCGTGACGGTTGGGGCTTTCCGCAGTCATAAGGAACCCATGCGCGTGATTCATCGGCTGGCCGACGGAACCGTGGAGATTCGCTATGAGGCACCGCCGGGCGAACACGTTCCGAAAGAAATGTCCATGTTTGTGAAGATGTGGAAGTCTCCGGCGGTCAAGCCTGCCGAGATTGCGCTGAAGGCGGCACTTCTTCACCCTCACTTCGAATCGATTCATCCGTTCGAGGACGGCAACGGCAGGGTGGGACGCGCGCTTGTCTCGAAGACGATTGCCGAAGGTCTGGGCCTGCCGCTGATCTTGCCCGTCTCGACGATAATCGCCCGGCATCGCACGGCATATTACGACGAAATCAACGATGCGTCGCGCACGCTCGATTGGACGAATTGGGCGGCGTTCTTCATTCCGGTATTGACGGAGATGATGACCTCGTTTGTCGAGGCGATGCGTTTCGTGAAGGCGAAGCACGACTATCTCGCGAAGTTTGAAAGCAGTTTCTCGGAACGGGCGCGGAAGGTCATTCTCCGCATGTTCGAAGACGGTGAGACTGGTGCGCGCGCCGGCCTCTCCGCCGCGAAATGGATGCGGATGGCGAAGGTCTCGAAGCCGACGGCTACGCGCGATCTCGCTGAACTTTTTGCACAGGGGGCAATCGTTCCGGAGGCATTGGGCGGACCCGAAACGCGGTATCGTCTCGCGTGTGTCTTGAATGAGCCGATTGAGGGAATAAAAGAGGGAATAAATGCGCAGTTGGTTAGGCTGATCTCCCGTCATCCGGGCGTTCGGATTCCGTATCTGAAATCCGTTGTCGGTGCGAGCACGTCCACCGTCGAGCGCGCAATCGCCGCGCTCGTCAAGGCGGGTCGAATCGAGCACCGCGGCAGCAAGAAGACCGGCGGCTATTTCACCGTGGAGGTGGCGCGATGAATAGGAGCAAGACGAATAGCGCACAGCCCCGCTACCCCGCCTATAAACCCACCAACATCCCCTGGCTCCCCCAAATCCCCGAAGCGTGGGAGGTGGCAATGGTTGGGCATTGCTATGATATTCAGTTAGGGAAAATGCTGTGTAGCGAGAAAAGAGATGCCTCTTATTCTCTTGAGCCATATTACTGCGCTGCTAACGTCCATTTTGAGGGCGTGCAGGCCACGGGTCTCAAGCAAATGTGGTTTAGCGAAGAGGAGAAGAGTGTCTATAGGGTCTCAAAAGGGGATTTGCTTATTGTTGAGGGTGGTGCTGGCGCGGGCGGCAGTGCAATTGTAAATCATCGGCAAGAGGCCTACATACAGAACTCAATCTTGAGAGTTCGACATCATGCGAACACGGACAACTCCTTTCTGTGTTACTGGATGGAGTCAATCGTCAAGCGTGGATATGTCGATGTTGTTTGCAACAAGGCGACTATTCCGCACTTTACCAAGGAAAAAGTTTCGAGAGTGTCTTTTCCCCTCCCCCCTCTCCCTACCCAGCGTGCTATTGTGGCCTATCTCGACGAGAAGTGCGGAAAGGTGGATCGGCTGGTGGCGGCGAAGGAGAAGGAGGCGGCGCTGTTGCGAGAGCTGAAGCAGTCGGTCATCGCCGAGGCCGTCACGCGGGGTGCGCCCCGCAAGCAACGCCGCCGCCTCGTGCCTTCCGGCATCCCCTGGCTCCCCGAAGTGCCCGAGGGGTGGGAGGTGAAGAGGCTGAAGAGCTTGTTTTCACTGAGACATGAATCATATTCGCCGGACGAGCAGTTGATGGTTCTCTCGCTCATAAAAGATATTGGCGTGATTCCTTATGATGATAAAGGATCTGTTGGCAATAAGAGTAAAGAGGATATCTCTGGCTATAATGTTGCGCGTAAGGGTGATGTCGTGATGAATAGCATGAATGTCATTATTGGCTCTGTTGATATCACGCCTTATGATGGTTATATAGTGAATGCCCATTAAATAAATAGACAATATTTTCTATTGCATTTCCAC
>JBJEVW010000050.1:0-4808 GCA_051884735.1 Kiritimatiellia bacterium
TCAAACGCGCTTGGATGCCGACATGGGAATCGCCCATCTGCCCCTCCAGTTCGGCTTTCGGGGTCAGCGCCGCAACAGAGTCGACGACAATGACGTCGAGCGCACCGGAGCGGGTCAGCGATTCGGCAATGTTCAACGCCTCTTCGCCCGTCGTCGGCTGCGCCACAAGCAAATTGTCCAAATCGACGCCAATGCGCTTCGCATACTTCGGATCCAGCGCATGCTCCACATCAATGAAGGCCGCCATGCCGCCCGCTTTCTGCGCGTTGGCGATGACATGCAGCGCCAGCGTCGTCTTGCCGGAAGACTCCGGCCCGAACAACTCCACAATGCGACCGCGAGGCAGCCCCCACACGCCAAGTGCCATGTCGAGACCGAATGAACCGGTCGAAATCGTCTGGACCGATTTATCCGCTTCGATATCCCCCAATTTCATGATGGCGCCTTCACCAAATTCCTTGCGGATCTGGGAAAGGACTTCATCCAAATTGGCGTTTCCGGAAGTTTCGTTTTTCTTTGCCATGGTCTTGTTCTCTTCTGTCGCTGTGCGGTTAGACACAAATGTTTGTTCGCATTTCGGCCAGCAAAAAAGCGGTTGTTTTTTGGAAACCGTCTTTCCCTGCAGACCATTCTCGATAGAGACGAAATTTTACCGTTTCTTGCAACGGAACGCAAGCAGAATGAAACGGAATGGAGAAGATAGCATTTTTTTTAATTCTACTTTTCCTTTTTGATTCTTTTTTAAGAAAGTTCTGTATTTCCCATACAATATCGCCATCCGGTATATGGCGACGCGCATGATCGCGGCTTGGCGATAGGACGCAAGTCGGGACCTTTGTGGTTAAAATCGCGCGGCCAAGATGATTGGCTGTCGGGACTCCCGACCCCGTGGCGGCTCGCCACTCGGGACTCCCGACTCGCACCGTCAAGCCGAGCACCGCGCATACCCGTTGCGGTAGGGCGCGATGTCCCCATCGCGCCGCCAAGCCGCGCGGAGCCAAGCCACAAAGCCATGCCGCACGAAAAAACACAAAGGAACACAAAGACCATTACACTGAAGGGATAGGAACACAAAGTTTTGTTGGTTTTCGCGAAACGCCCGAAGAAAAACAACAACAATCGCTTTATGGCTTTCTCTTCCCGCTTCCTTGGCCTTTGTGTTCCTATACAACCCGCACAATAGCTCTTTGTGTTCCTTTGTGGATAAAACAACGCGCGGCCAAGAGAATCGCCCGTGGCGGCTCGCCACCTGCCCGCCGGGGCTCCCGGCTCGGGGCTCCCGCTCTTTGTGTTTCTATCCATCCCGCCCCGTCGCTCTTTGTGTTTCTTTGTGGTTAAAATCGCGCGGCCCCGCACATGCCCGTACACACGCGCCAACGCACATCATTACGCACCTGCACTTTACCCAAGCGGCGCGATGGGGACATCGCGCCCTACCGCCCTTACACCCGTGGCGGCTCGCCACCTGCCCGCCGGGGCTCCCGGCTCGGGACTCCCGACCCTGCGGCATCGCTCACGGGACGAGGTGGAGACGCCCCCAACCGGTGCGGTCGGAAGAATTGCGCTGACTGCCGTTCCACATGATTTGGTGCGTGCGGGACGTACCCGGATCCGCATTGTCCACGGCAATGTCAAAAAGAAGCGTATCGCCTTCGTGTGGCGCATGGCCAATCGCCTGCCACGGAATCATCGCCTCCATGACATATCCCTTGCCGTTTGCCGCGGGAACCACAATTGATTCAATGCCATGGGTCTCCGTATCATTCACGACGCATATCTTGTTCTCCGGCGAGGCACAAAAGAGAATCTGGCGGTCCGTCGAAAGCATCGGTCCCCCCTTCCGGATGTCTTCGTGTCCCAAAAAGACCTCGATGCAATCGCCATTCCATGCGGAAGAAACCGATTCGGAAACGCAAAACGGGGTTTCATCCCGGACGGAAACAAGCAAATACAGATTCTGCACGTCCCAGCAAACCTTGAAATCGGCTTCGATTTTTGCTTCATCGGAGCCGAAGGTGACCCGGCTGGCGGCAATTCGCTCCGGCGGACGCCCCGGAAAGCCTTCTTGCATGCCATCCATGAGAATCGGACCGACCCGACGTCCCGCCGAACAGGTATTTCCCGCATTGATCGACCGCGGATTGAACCGCGGATGGTCAAACCGGTACGGCTCCGCATCACCCATCCATACGCGGTAGACCATGGCATTTGCCTCGAGCATTCCATCCATCATCGCCGTGTAGGGACGATCCAGCACATTGAAAAGTCCCGTATTGTTCCGCTCGCCGTTTATCCCCTCGAAAAACCGTCCCGTTGCCGCCTGGTCGATGAGCGTAAACCACTCGATACCCGTCACGAAGCCAAACGCGGCGGCACCTTCGACATAATTGCGGTAGGCAAGGCCCCGTTCGCGTTGTGTCGGTAAATCGTATCCCGACGGACCGCTATTCGACTCCGCCGTTGCGGTATAGTAGAACTCGCTCCAGAACTGCGGGCGCCCGCCCGACCACTCGTAAATCCGTTTGATGAAGGCTTCATCGATCGCGGCAGCGTAGTAATTGACGCTGATGATGTCCAGATAGCGTCCGGCCACACGGCAAAGCGTTTCGCTGTTGGCCGTTCCCGGCTGCCATCTCGATCCAATGAGCAGATGGTTGGGATCGTGGCGCCGGAACGTGTCGTGAATCAGGCGATAATAACGATCGAGAAAATGGCCCGTAAAGACCGCCATATCCTCGTGCGCCCTCTTCGTGGCGACGGGAATGCCGCAATCGAGAAGACTGTCGAATGCGTCGATTGGATATCTCCAAGCGTCCGAAAATGCGACAGGGTCGGCATGGTAGCGTTCGGAGAGAAAGCGAACGAGTTCGCGTTTGGCCGCATAGGTTTTGTCGAGCGCGGGTATGGCGCGCGGCAGATCCTCCAATGCCTGCTCGTTGGCAAGATAGTACCCGATGAGATAAGGGTCGTCCTTCTTGGGTGCAATCGACTTCGCGAATCCCTCTTCGATGCTTGCCGCCGTCTCCGGATCGAAGGGATCGAACATGCCACGGACATTTGGCAGATTGCGCGTTTTCTTGCCGTAGTCGAGGAAGCCTACGTATGGAAATCTCTTTTCCCGCATGACGGCGGAAATCGAAGAAAAGGCACCGACGGAGTTGAAGCCGATGGATCGCACCCGGTCGATGTTGCGTTCCGCGACCGCTTCCTCGTCATACGCGCCATACTTGCGGATGACATTTGCCTTGAAAAAGGAAACGGCACGCGCATTCCACCAATCTCCCGGCTTGTCTTTCCAGGCGGAGGCAAAGGACCCTTCGTGCGGCGGAAGCCACGCAAAACCTCCTTCGCGCCCGGAAATGTCGGTGTAGTCATCGCTCGCGCCAAAACAGCAGATGCCGAGATGGAAGAACGGCTCCCCTTCCGGATCGACCAAAAACCAGCGTTCTTTTCCGCGGACCGCCTTTTTCTCGACATGGAAAAATCCCGTTGCCTGCAAGCCAAGCATTTCCCCCGCGCCCTGCAACCCGCCAAATGCGGAGCATTTCGCCGGATGCAGCATCTGCTCCCCGTGTTTCCAGCCAAAGGCCTCGTCCTCAAAACGCTTCCGGTACGCCTCGTACACCGCCTTTTCGCCAAGCGCGTCCGCTTCCAGTTCTTGGACGTCTTCGATCTTGCCCGGCCAATCGCGCGGAACTTGTCCAAATTCGTCGACCAGCTGTTTCTGGGTGTAGGCGGACGTATCGAGCGAATAGCCGATTGAAAAGGAATCCGCCGAGGAAAAGAAGGTGAAGGAACTCCAGAAAATATTCCAGTTCCACTCCCGGTTGTCCTGGATTTCGATATAGGGATTTCCGGAAAAGGAAAGCACAAGCCCGGAATGGTTCGGATCGATAAGGGAGAACTTGTTTCCGTGTCCCTGGAAAAGTTTGGCCTTCCCTTTCGCTGCCGGGAACGGAGCGGAAGCGCTCCCGACCCGCCAGGAGCCGCCTTGGTTGAAGTGAAAAGGGATGAACATTTCCTGCCGCCAGCCCCGCAGCCCGTCCGGTTTCTTTTCGAACCGGTATACGACTCGCTTGTTTACGCGATCGAGCCGCGCAACCAAGAGACCGCCATTTTTGTAGAAAAGCCGGACCTCAGCGCTTTCCACACGCGTCTCGATGGGTTTGGAATGGTTTTCCGCGCCTTCCAGATTCAGCTGTGGATGCGCAAGCACGAATTCGCCCATGTTTCCGGCATCCAGATGAAGACCGTTTGCAGCGAGCGAAACGGCCAATGCCGGACTGTTTTGCGTGCGCTCCGGTTTCCTCGCTTCTTGCGCTCCACCGGCCGAGTCGGTTCCGTCATGCGCCGCTGCCGCCGCAGCAACAACCGAGTTTGCCGACAGGATCATAAAGAAAAGCCCCTTTCGGAAAAATGAACGAACCGTATGCATAAAACCTCCCGAATGCGAGCACAATAGCATTCTTGACCCTCTTCTTCCATCTCCTCCATTTCTTTCATTTTTCACACGCCGTCCATTTCACCTTGCCCTGTTTCAGCCACAAAAGTCGGGAGGCGTTGCGGGCGTAAGAACGGTAGGACGCGATGCTTGGCCGCGCGATTCTAACCACAAAGGAACACAAAGAGCGATGAGGCGGGATGGATAGGAACACAAAGGCGGTGAGCCTCCACAATGTAAAGAAGGTTTTCCGTGAGCGGTTGTTTTAAGGATTTTTCGAGTAGACTTTGAAAAATAAAAAACTCTTTGTGTTTCTATCCCTTCAAGGTAATGGTCTTTGTGTTTCTTTGTGTTCTTTTTTTTTTTT